>NZ_CVTO01000121.1:36709-53885 GCF_900004715.1 Pseudomonas sp. 24 E 13 | reverse complement strand
TGCTGGCGTTGCACCGTGAGCAAGGCGTGGACGTGCGCTTGAATGTCGCCGTGGCGTCGATCGAGGCCGACGCTGTACGCCTGGTGGATGGGCACACGCTGCCGTGCGACCTGGTGGTGGTCGGTATCGGCATGCAACCCAATATCGAACTGGCTGCGGCGGCCGGGCTGGACGTGGGGCAGGGCATTCGTGTCGACGCGCAGTTGCGCACCAGCGCGGCGAAAATCTACGCGGCGGGGGACGTCTGTGAGTTCCGTCTTGGCGGGCTTTACCAGCGCCAGGAAACCTGGCGCAACGCCGAGGCTCAGGGGCGGCATGCCGCCTTGAATCTGCTGGGCCGCGCATTGCCTTTCGAGGCCGTGCCGGGGTTCTGGTCCGACCAGTATGACTGGGGCTTGCAGACCGTCGGTGTGATGACGCCGAGCACGGTCAGCCGGCACCTGCCCGATGGCGGCCTGCTGCTGTTCTATCTGGATGACAACGGACATTTGCAGGGCGCCTGCGGTTGGGCGCCGGGCAACCGCGTGGCCAGGGACATCAAGCTGTGCGAACGCCTGATCGCCGCCCGTGTGCCGTTGTCATCGGCTGCCCTGGCGGATCCGGCTATTTCTCTCAAACAATGGCTGCGAGGCTGATATGCGCCACTTGCTGGTATTTCAATCCTTATGGGCGATGCACACCGAACCCGGCCCGCTCGAGGCGCAACTGGATCGCATCGCCGCCGCCGGTTTCGATGGCGTCACCGACCACTACTGGCAGGCCGACGCAGTTGCACGCCTGTACGCAGCTACCGCCGCCCGCGGCTTGCAGATCGAAGGCCAACTGTTCCCGCAGACGGTGGACGACCTGGCGCGCGCCCTGGAGGTGATCAACCGTCATGGCTGTCACCACCTGACCCTGCAAGCCGACGTGCGTCCGCGTACCCAGGCCGAGGCGGGCCGGTTGATCGAGGGCTGGCAACGCCTGGCCGAGCAGGTGGATTTTCCGATTCTGCTGGAAACCCACCGTTATCGTCTGACCAGTGATCTGCTGTTCACCCTCGACCTGCTGGCGCAAATGCCTGACTTGAAACTGCTGGCCGATCTGTCCCACTACGTGGTCGGGCGCGAATTGCCCGAGCCCGGCGACGCCGATGACGATGAGCACATACGTACCATCCTGCGCCGTAGCTGGGGCTTTCATGGTCGCGTGGCCAGCAGTGAACAGGTGCAGGTGGCGCTGGATTTCCCGCAGCATCAGCCGTGGGTAGAGCGATTTACCGGATGGTGGCGCTACGGGATCGAGGATTGGCTGGCCCGCCCAGAGACGCCGCGAAGCCTGTCGTTCACCTGCGAACTCGGCCCGCCGCCTTACGCGATCACCGGCGCGGACGGCCGAGAGCTCAGTGATCGCTGGGCCGAGGCGCTGAAGCTCAAGGCGCTGATTCGCCAGGTGTGGGACCACTCACTGGCGACAACGTAGCATCAGGCCAGCAAGCCGGTGCTGACCGCCACGATCAAAAACACCCCCAGCAGCGCGCGGTAGATCACGAACGGCCAGGTGGAGAAGCGTTCCAGAAACTTCATCAGGCCCCAGATGGCGAAGAATGCCGATATGCTCGCCACCACCAGGCCGAAGATCAAATGCGGCCAGGCATGGGCGGGCATGTCGGTGTGCAGCAGCACCCACAGTTCTTTCAAACCGGCCAGGGCAATGGCGGGCAGGCCCAGCAGGAACGAGAACCGTGCGGCTTCTTCGCGTTTGAAGTTCAGGAACAGTGCTGCGGTCAAGGTCGAGCCCGAACGCGATACGCCGGGGATCAACGCGCCAATCTGCGCGACCCCGACGATCAGCGCATCGCGCAAACGCATCTGGCTCACGTCGCGGGTGTGGCGGGNCAATTCAGCCGCTGCCAGCAACACCGCCATTACCACACAGGCAATCCCGATCACCATCAGCCCGCGTAGCGGCGAGTTGCAGCTATTCAAGGTCGAGGACAGCGCCAGGCCGGCAATGCAGATCGGGATCGTCGCCAGCACAATCGCCACTGCCAGCTTGAACCAGCGGTCGTTGTAGTCACCCCGGCGTACGGCACTGATGCTGCCGGTGGTCACTTGCTGCACATCGCGCCAGAAATAGCTCACCACCGCCGCCAGGGCCGCCAACTGCATCGCTGCGGAAAACGCCGAGCCCGGGTCTTGCCAGCCGAGCAGGGCGGGTACTACGCGCATATGGGCGGTGGACGACACCGGCAGCAGCTCGGTAATGCCCTGGATCACCCCCAGGATGAAAATCTGCAGGTAATCCAGGGAGGCGAACCCCACATCCAGGCCGGCGGAGCAGACGTTAGTCAAAATACAAGTCCTTGAAAAAAGGGATAACCGGCGAAGTTTATTCTAAATGTTTCAGGATTTCGGCCTGGGCGGTCGCTATCTGCAATCGGTTCAGCCAATAGAAAGGTTGGGCAATGTATTGGCGCTGGCCAGCGCTTTTGTGAACAATGGCGCCCTGCGTTTTTTCACTGAGAGCCCCATGCCTGAAACCACCGTTGAATTGATCCAGACCGGCCCTGAACACGCCGAGCTGATCCGCAATCTCTACCAGTACTACGCCTATGAGTCTTCGGACTGGGAACAGGAAGACGTCGAGGCCGATGGCCGTTTCTACATCCACGACGAGCACCTGACCCGCTATTGGCAAGACCCACAGTGGAGCGCCAATCTGTTACTGGTGGACGGTTATATCGCCGGCTTCCTGCTGATCGAAGGCAGCGAATTGCCGGGCATCGACGCCCTGGAACTGGCCGACCTGTTCATCCTCAAGCGCTACCGCCGCAAAGGCATCGGCCGCGCCATCGCCACCCAGGTGCTGTGCAGCGGGGAGGACAATTGGCTGGTGCGTTTTTTTGATCAGGACGAAGTGTCCCAGGCGTTCTGGCGCACGGTGCTGGATAACCTGCCGCGTCCGGTGCAGACCCTGGAGCTGGATGATGAGCCGCACCTGATGAGCTACCTGATTACCCACGCTTCACTGCATTGATCGATTATTGGCCCCGCCCGCAGAGCATCTGCTGCATCGCCTGCGGCGGTTGCCCGAACGCCCTGAGAAACGCCTGGCGCATGCGCTCGCGATCACCGAACCCGGTTTCGCGGGCCACGACTTCAACCGGGTGGCGACTGGTTTCCATCATGGCCCGTGCCGCTTCCACGCGCAGCGCTTCGATGGCCTTGGCCGGCGTCTGCCCGGTTTCTTCGCGAAACACCCGGCTGAATTGGCGCGGGCTGAGGCGGGCGACCTCGGCCAGGGCGTCCACCGACAGGTCGTGGGTGAGGTTTTCCCGGGCGTAGGCCAGGGCCAGTTGCACACGATCGGACTTGGGGTCCAGTTCGAGCAGGGCTGACAGTTGCGATTGTTCACTGCCGCGCCGCTGTGCGATCACCAGCTTGCGGGCGATGCGCCGGGCCAGGTCACTGCCCAGGTCGTTCTCCACCATCGCCAGTGCCAGGTCGACCCCGGCGCTCATGCCGGCGCCGGTCCACACTTGGCCGTCCACCACGAATAACTTGTCGTCTTCCAGGCGAATATGCGGGTAGCGCTTGCGAAACGCCGGCGCGTGGATCCAGTGGGTGGTGGTGCGCTTGCCGTCGAGCAAACCCGCTTCGGCCAGCACGAAAATGCCCATGCACAGCGAGGCCACGCGGCGCGATTGCGCAGAAGCCGCCTTGACCATCTCCAGCAGATTGGCTTCCGGCAGGCGAAACTCCAGGTAGCCGCTGACGATCAGCGTGTCATAGCCCTCGGGACGAATCGCCGTGGTGTTCACCGAAAACCCCTGGGACGTCATGACGGCGCCGCCGCTTTCCGACACCAGATGAAAGGCATAGGCAGGCTCGCCTCGCAGCAGGTTGGCGCACTCGAACACCGAGCCCAGGCTGAGGCTCAGGGACTGGAAGTTCGGGTAAACCATCAGCGCAACGCTGTGCATCGTTATTCTCCAAGGGGCGCGGGAGGGAGGATTGTCGGCGCGTACCGGATAAACGGCAACTGCCGGTGGCGAATGTCCGGAATCCTTGCGGATATGACATTGTGAGCCTGCGCCCCGGTCCCTAACATTGCCCCAACGAACTAGACGACTGGTCTAATCGCAAGGGGCCAAGCATGCATAGCCAAACCAGAAGCGCACGGCAGACCATTCTTGACAGTGCACAAGCGATTGTCGGCGCCAAGGGATTTTCTGCGGTGGGGTTGAACGAAATCCTGCAAGCCGCCGAGGTGCCCAAGGGCTCGTTTTATCACTACTTCACCTCCAAGGACGCGTTCGGGGTGGTGCTGCTCGATACCTACTTCGATCACTACATCGAGGGCATGCAGCAGCTGTTCAGCCAGCCGGGCGTGTCCCACTACGCCAGGCTGATGCGCTACTGGCAGGGCTGGATCGACAACCACACCGGCTGCACCGACGCCGGCAAATGCCTTGCCGTCAAACTCGGCGCCGAGGTGTCAGACCTTTCAGAGCCGATGCGCCTGGCATTGCAGCGCGGCACGTCACGCACCATCGAGTTGCTCGCCATGGCGCTGCGGCACGGCGAGCAAGACGGCTCGCTGATGCTTGAGCAACCTGCCGAAAGCCTGGCCCGACGCCTGTATGCGTTGTGGCTGGGGACCAGCGTCATGGGCAAGATCACCCGTACCACCGCGCCGTTCGATGAGGCGCTGGGCCTGACCCGACAGTTGTTGGGCCACCCCGAAAACCCTGCTATTCACCACGATCGAGGCACTGGAAAATGAAAGTATTAATGGTACTGACCTCTCACGACCAGCTGGGCGATACCGGCCGCAAGACCGGCTTCTGGCTCGAAGAGTTTGCCGCTCCCTATTACGCGTTCAAGGACGCCGGCGCCGAGGTGGTGCTGGCATCGCCTGCCGGTGGCCAGCCGCCGCTGGACCCGGTCAGCGATCAGCCCGATGCCCAGACCGAACAGACCCATCGCTTCAACGCCGACCCTGCCGCGCAGCAGGCCCTTGCCACTACGGTGAAATTGGACGCGGTCAACGCCGATGACTTCGACACCGTGTTCTACCCGGGCGGCCACGGCCCGCTGTGGGACCTGGCCGAGTCGCCGGTGTCCATCGCGCTGATCGAGTCGTTCGAGCGTGCCGGCAAGCCTGTCGGGTTGGTCTGCCACGCACCGGGCGCCTTGCGTCACGTCAAGGCGGTCAACGGCGAGCCCTTGGTCAAGGGCCGTCGCGTCACGGGGTTCTCCAACTCGGAAGAAGCCGCCGTGGGCCTGACTGACGTCGTGCCGTTCCTGGTGGAAGATGAATTCAAGAAACTGGGCGGCAAGTACGAGAAGGGCGCCGATTGGCAGTCGTTCGTGATTGTCGATGGTCTGCTGGTGACGGGGCAGAACCCCGGCAGCTCCAGTGAAGTGGCCAAGGCCCTGTTGAACCTCACCGCTTAACTTAACCCCACCGACTTAACCCCACCGATTGATGCATGTGGCGGCTCGCAAGAGTCGCCAGTGTTTTCGCTCGTCCTGAATTTGGAATATCCCCATGGCTCATCCGTTGAACACCCCCGTAAAACTGGGGCATCACACCCTGAACAACCGCATCGTGCTGCCGCCCCTGACCCGCCAGCGCAGCGCACAACCGGGCGATATCGCCACCGACTTGATGGCCACGTACTACCGTCAACGCGCCAGCGCCGGTTTCATGGTCAGCGAGGGCACCCAGATCGAGCCTCGCGGCCAGGGTTACGCGTGGACGCCGGGGATCTACACGCCGGCGCAGATCGACGGCTGGCGCAAGGTCACCGAGGCGGTGCATGCCGAGGGCGGCGTGATCTTCGCCCAGCTGTGGCATGTGGGCCGTGTGTCCCACAATGCCTTGCAACCCGACGGCGCCGCACCGGTCGCCCCCTCGGCCATCCAGGCCCTGCAGGCCAAGGCCTTTATCGAAACGGCGCCCGGTTCCGGTGAGCTCAAACAACCGCCGGTCCCCCGCGCCCTGACGGTGCTGGAGATCGAGGAACTGGTCGGCCACTACGCACAGGCGGCGCGCAATGCCCTGGACGCCGGCTTCGACGGGGTGGAGATTCATTCGGCCAACGGTTACCTGGTCAACCAGTTCATCTCGGCCCATTCCAACCAGCGCGATGATGAATACGGTGGCACGCTGGACAATCGCCTGCGCTTTTTGCGCGAAATCGTCGAAGCCGTGTGCCGCGTAGTCGGCCCTGAGCGCGTCGGCGTGCGTTTTTCGCCGTTGTTCAGTGGCACCGATCAGGAGCGTGTCTACATCGGCCTGGTGGAAGAAGACCCGCACCACACCTATATCGAAGCGATCAAGGTGCTGGAGCAGTCGGGGATCGCCTATGTCTCCATCGCCGAAGCCGACTGGGACAATGCTCCCGACCTGCCGGACAGCTTCCGCCAGGCCGTGCGCAGCACCTTCAGCGGACGCGTCATCTATGCCGGCCGCTACACCGCCGAACGTGGCGCAAAACTGGTGGACGCCGGGCTGGCGGACCTGATTGCATTCGGCCGGCCGTTCATTGCCAACCCGGACCTGCCGCAGCGAATCTTCAATGGCTGGCCGTTGAATGCGTTGAAGGCTGAGGGGTTGTATGGCGGGACCGAGGCGGGGTATGTGGATTATCCGGAATATGTTCAACCAGGCTGAGTTCGACAGCTACCCTGTGGCGAGGGAGCTAACGCGTATCTACCTGACGCTCCGAGGTCCAAATGTGGGAGGGGCGGTGCGACGATTCGACTTGCTCCCCGTGGCTACTCGTCAGCCTATGACTATTTACGGATGCTCCACAATCCAAATGTGGGAGGGGGCTTGCCCCCGATGACGGCCTCAGGGCCGACCAGGATGTTGGATCAGACCGAGTACATATCCGTTTCTGCGGTCACGGCCACTTAGGGTTCCGCCCTGACGGCGGGTCACTTTGGAAAAGCCCCAAAGTAACCAAAGGGCTCTTGCCCCACCACTCGGCACCTCGCTTGGGCTCGGTGTGCTCTCTCTCCGGCTTGAATCCGTGGGCCGCCGCAATGGGCCATCCCTGGCCCAGTGCGGCTAACCCGGCGTCCTGCCGGGTTACCCACGGATTCAAGCCTGCGTTCGGCCAGCGTGGTTTAACGGGGCGCCTGAGATCAAAAGCAGATCAAAAGCCAGAGCCAGAGCGACTCGCTTCGCATCGTGATTACGGTTGGGGGCTACAGAGTTGTGTAGATACCTATGCTTCAGCGGGAGCAAGCTCACTCGCCACAGGGAGCTGTCTGGTTTATTCGACTCGCAGCACAATCTTGCCGATATGGTCGCCACCTTCCATGCGGGCGTGAGCCTGGGCGGCGTCGGTGTATTCGTACACCTTGTCGATGATCGGCAGGCAACGCCCTTCGCTCAGCACCGGCCAAATGTGTTCACGCAACTGCTCGGCGATGGCGGCCTTTTCTTCGCGGGTGCGTGCGCGTAGCAGGGAACCGGTGATGACCGCACGTTTGCCGAGTATGGTCAGCAGGTCCACCTCATTGGCCTTGGCGCCACCGAGGAAGCCCAGTATCACCAGGTGGCCGTCCATGCCCAGGGCCTTGAGGTTGTTGTTGAGGTAGGAGGCACCCATGATGTCGAGAATCACATCGACGCCTTTACCTGCAGTTTTCTCGGCGATGACCTGGGCAAAATCCTCTTCGCGATAATTGATCGGCTGCGCCCCGAGCTTGGCGATCGCCGCGCATTTATCGGCGCTGCCGGCGGTGGCGAATGCCTCGATACCGAATTCCCGGCAGAGCATCAGGGCGGTGGTGCCGATACCGCTGGTGCCGCCGTGGATCAGCGCGCGCTGGCCGTTGCAGGCGCCGCCGAGACCGAACAGGTTGGCCCAGACGGTGAAGAAGGTCTCCGGCACGGCCGCCGCTTGAATCCAGTCCATGCCTTCGGGAATCGGCAGCGCCTGGCTGGCCGGCACCGCGCAGAACTGCGCATAGCCGCCGCCATTGGTCAGTGCGCAGACCTTGTCGCCGAGTTCGTATTGATGCACGCCTTCGCCCAGCGCCACCACTTCACCGGCCACTTCCAGGCCGGGGATCGGGCTCATGCCGGGTTTCATCGGGTATTTGCCGGCACGTTGCAGGGCGTCGGGACGGTTGACCCCGGCGGCATGCACGCGAATCAGGATCTCGCCGGGGCCGGCCACCGGCACGTCTGCGCGACGCGGCTGCAGCACGTCGGGGCCGCCGGGAGCGGTGATTTCGATCAGGGTCATTTCTTGGGGCAGGGTCATGGATGGTTTCCTGTAACGATGAGCGTACGGGTTGGGACCATAACGAGCGGTCGACGGTTCAGCCAGATCATGCCCGCTTCCAGCTGCAGTGCAACCACCATGGCGCCAACCTTCCCCATCGGTCAGGTTTTGCACGAGTGGTTGCGAACCGAACCCATTGAGCGTGCGATAGCGTTCATCCTGGTGTCAGAGAGTTCGCCCCTCAGTGCATCTTGCTATGGTCCATGTGGCTATGATCCATCCCATCCAAACCACGCGCTGGCGCTTCCACTTCGATGGTCTGCTCGGTGCCCTTGGCGTCTTTTACCGTAAGGGTCAGCGGCACCTGGTCGCCTTCTTTGATCTGGCCGGTCAGGCCCATCAGCATCACGTGGTAGCCATTCGGGTCGAGCTTGACGGCTTTGCCTGCGGGCAGGGCTACCGAGTCCACCGGGCCCATGCGCATCACGTCGTCTTTCATGCTCATTTCATGGATCTGCACGTCTTTGGCCACTGGTGAAGACACGCGCAGCAATTGGCTGTCGCTGTCGGCGGTGACGGTCATGAAGGCGCCGCTGGACGGTTGGCCGGGCACGGTGGCACGTACCCAGGCGTCGCTCACTTGCACCTGGGCGCTGGCGTGGGCGGCGAGGCCGAGCAGGGTGAGGCCGAGGGTGAGACGCTTGAGGTGTTGAACGGCAGTCATTAGCAGACCTCCATGACGGTGAGCAGGTCTTCTGCGCACTCTTTAGCGGTAAGGGATGCCTGCAAGCCAAGGCGCAGGTTGCCACGGGTATCGAACACGAAACTGGTGGCGGTGTGGGACAGGGTGTAGGTGTCGCCGGCGGGGATCTTTTCATAAAAGATCCCGAATTCCTTGGCGGCCACGGCGATTTCTTCCGGGGTGCCATACAGGGCTTCGAAGCTGGGGTCGAAGGCCTTGACGTATTTATCGAGTATCTCGGGGGTGTCGCGCTCGGGGTCCAGGGTGATGAACACCACCTGCATGATTTCACCGTCGCGGCCCATCAGCTTCTTCGCCTGGGCGGCGCGCGCCAGGGTGGTCGGGCAGACCGCCGGGCACTGGGTGAAGCCGAAGAACACCACGGGCATCAGGCCACGGTACGAGCTCAGGGTGACGGTTTCGCCGTCGGTGTTCTTGAGCTTGAAGGTGCGCCCCATGATCTTGTCACTGAGGTCCTTGCCGTACTTGAAATCCAGCTTGGGGCTGTAGTCACAGCCGCCCAGCAGGCTGCCCAGGCCCAACAGGCCCATGCCGGTCAGCACTTTGCGGCGGGTGAATAACGTACTCATCAACTGTGCATCCTGTGAAACGCCTGAATGGCTCTGGAGTTGCCCACCCGGCTTTGAAAAGGAGTAACGAGAAGGGTGCAGAGTCTAGCAACCCTGGGCCCCCGCGTAATCTGCGACGTTCTGCCACAGGGGCGCGCTGCGCTCTATCCTTTTGTGGCTTCGGTGGTAGGGTCGCGGCGATGAAATCGAGCTGCCTCGAGCGGGCGCTGATCGTCTGGGCCCTGTACTCCTGCGTACTGGTGAACCTGTTCCTACGCGGTTTGGGGGCCATGGGCACATGATCGGTCAACAGCTTGATGGCCTCGGCGGCCAGTCAGGCGCAGTGGACGGCGGTCAGCCGATAATTTTCCGACAAGGGGTGGGCTGGCCTGTCTTCCAGCAACATCTCGAACTACTTTGCCTGCCCCGTATGCAGGGCTATTACCGTCGCAATCGTATTTTGACTGGCCTGGTTGCTGAGGATAAGGCGTCAGGGCCGGTAAACAGGCCCTGACGCTTGCGCCAATCAAAGCGCAGACAACGTGACCAATAGGCCTTACGCAGCCATTGGTTTACTCGTCATGGCCTTTTTATGAGCTGCTTTCATCGCTTCCATTTCAGCCCCGAGTTCCTCCAGCATCGCTTTGCCCAGAAGCTTCCTGGCCTCGGGAAACATCTCGGTTTCTTCTTCTTCGATATGGTGCTCCAGCAGCTCCTTGACCACTTTGACTCGACCGGAAAACTCGGTGGTGGACGGGTCGGTCTGCTTCAGGTCGGGCAGCACCAATGAGTCGACGGTGCGGTGCTCTTCCTTGGCTTCGTGGTACATGATGTCTTGTTCCTTGCCGCCGGCTTTTCTGAAAGCAGGGTAGAGAATTTCTTCTTCCAGCTTGGTGTGCAGGGTGATTTCCATCTCCAGCTTGGCCAGCAAGTCGGTGCGTTTTTTCACCCCGCGTTCGGTGGATTCGCTCAATTGGGTCAGCAGGGTCTTGACGCGTTCGTGGTCGGCTTTGAGAAGGTCGATGGCATTCATGTGGAACCTCACGGGTAATGGTCGGGCATGTCGAAACGCACGCCTCGTGAGTAAGCTCATTGCATCACGCGTACCAACTTCTCAGGCCAGTAAATTATGTTTTAAATCAAATGGATGGCGTCAACCCGTCGGGTGGTTGTCGTGCAGCTTGCATGATCGGGGGTTGCCGGGATTGCACAACGCACAACCGCCGCCGCTGTTGAAGTGCGTTGCTGAACAATTCGATGGAACCCCTGGCGCATTTGCTTGACCTAACCCTTAGACTTCAGGAGGTGAAGCATGCAAATTGAATATATCTGGATCGTACTGGCAGTGATTCTGCTGCTGTTGGAACTGTGGGCCATCAACATCGTGTTGCGCAGTACCGGCGGCTGGGAGACCAAGGGCTTATGGGTGGTGGTGCTGATCTTCGTACCCCTGCTGGGGCTGATCGCCTGGGCGATGTTCGGGCCCAAGCGCGAGATGGCGCAACCACGTAAACACTGAAGCGTTCAGTTAAAAAAACAGGCGCCCCATGGGGCGCCTGTTTTTATTGCGGTGGACGGATCAACCCGCAACAGCCTGGGCAATCGCCTCATTGAACGCCGGCAAATCGTCCGGCGTGCGTGAGGTGATCAAGGTCCAGCCATTGGCCTTGCATTCCTTCACCTGGGCGTCGACCACACTGGCGGCGCCAGCGTTCTCCAGATCGATACGCACGCTTTTAAACGCAGTCAGGGTCTTGCCTTTGACCACGCCCGCGTCGATCAACGTCCACGGGCCGTGGCAGATGGCCGCGATGGTCTTGCCGGCCTGGGCGAACTCGCTGATCAAGCGCAGCGCGGCGCTATCCTGGCGCAGGGTATCGGCATTGACGGTGCCGCCCGGGATGACCAGCGCGTCGAAGTCGCTGCCGACCACGTCCGACAGTTGCACGTCGGATTCCACGGTCTGGTCCTTTTCCGTATCGCCCACGAAGGTCTGGGTAGTGCCACCTTTGCTGGAGGCGTGCGTCACGGTCGCGCCGAAACCACGCAGGGCTTGCAGAGGCTTGAGCAGTTCATCGCGCTCGATGCCGGTATTGGAGGTGATGATCAGGATTTTCTTACCGTTGAGTTGCGCACTCATAAGCGGGTGTCTCCTGTTTGGGTAACTGAATTAATGGGCGTATTTGCCTTGCAGCGCCTTGGCTTTTTCCAGGTGTGCTTCAAGGGTCGGCAGGGTCTTGGTGGCGAAAGCTTTCAACTCGGCGTTGTCCGAGGACTCTGCTTCCTTCTTGAACAGTGCGACGGTTTTCTCGTGGGCGTCCACCTGGTTGTTGGCGTAGGCCTTGTCGAACGATTCATCGCGCATTTCCAGGATGGCTTTCTTCGCCTTGTCAGTCAGGGCGGCGTCATCCGGTACTTCGATATCGAGTTTTTTCGCCAGTGCCATCAGTTCCTGGTTGGCCTTGGTATGGTCGGTAATCATGTGCTGCGCGAAGGTCTTCACGTCCGCCGAACTGCTTTTTTCCAGCGCCAGTTTGCCGGCTTCCACCTCGGTGATACCGCCCTGGGCGGCGCTCTCGACAAAGTCGTTGGAGGTGGCGGCCATCGCGGTGGAAATCGAGCCTGCAACCAGCGCGAATGTCAGGCCCATGTGTTTCATCAGTCGAGTCGTCATGGTGTCTCTCCTTGGAAATGGCGTGTTGCCGTTACGAGACTGTTGAACCGGCGCCCGGGTAAAAGGTTTAAATTTTTTTTGCACGCATTGACCGAACGGCAAGCGTGGCAATTTCCTTGAACTAATCCAAATTCACAGGGTTCTGCTGCATAGGGTCGCCACTGTGGGTGACCTGTCATTACCAGGAGATAGCACCGTGACTGATCACAAGCCCGCCGATAAAACCCCCGCGCCCGTCAGTTCCGAAGACGCACAAAAGGGCAATGCCGACGACACTAAAGGGCAGTCCCTGGAACGTCCGAACCCCAGGACCGAAACCATCGATAAAGTGGTGACGCCGACCTCGATCAAGGACCTTGAGCGCCAGACCGATGCGATCAATGAGAAGCTCAGCAAGGGACAGCTCAGCAAGGGGCAGTGAGCATGGCCCGTTCCATCAGCGCGTCGGAACTGGGAATCGAGCTCAAGCCTGGCGATGACAGCAGCCTGTTCAAGTGGTTTATCGCCAGCTTCCTGATGGGCAAGCGCATTCAGGCGCCGATTGCCGCGCAGGCGTACAGGGTGATCATTGAAGAGGAGGGCCGCGACACGCCGCGTAAATTGCAGCACTGCACGTCGCGGCAACTGGTCGCCATGTTGGGGCGCGCGCATTACGTGCGTTACGACGAAACCACGGCCCAGCGCCTGTTGGACCTGAGCGCAAAACTCAATGCCGATTACAGCGGCAGCATCACCCGGATGCTTGAGGCCAGCGACGACCGCCAGGCGTTCGAAAGGCGCCTGGGTGAGTTCGACGGCGTCGGGCCCAAGACCATCGAGATTTTCATGCGCGATGCGGCCACGGTGCTGTTTTGACAGCACCGCTGTATATAGGTTGTGCTGGCTGGAGCCTGCCCCGCGAGCATTGGCCGGCCTTCCTTGGGCAAGGCACGCATCTGCAGCGCTACGCTTCGCGTTTCAATGCGGTGGAAATCAACAGTTCGTTTTATCGGCCCCACTTGCTGAAAACCTACGCGCGCTGGCGCGATTCGGTGCCTGCGGGGTTTCGTTTTTCGGTCAAGATGCCCAAGCGGATCACCCACGAGCTGCGCTTGCAGCAGTGCGCCAGCGCCCTGAACGAGTTTCTCGCGCAATGCCTGCAACTGCACGAAAAGCTCGGTTGCCTGCTGGTTCAGCTGCCGCCGTCCTTGAGTTATGAACCGCTGGTTGCCCGCGCCTTTTTCGAGGCGCTGCGCCAGGGTTTTGCCGGCGCCGTAGTGCTGGAGCCGCGCCATGCCAGTTGGCTGGCGGCTGGGAGTCTGTTGCGAGCCCTGGAGATTGGCTGGGTCACCGCCGACCCCGATGTCATTGCCGCAGGCGATGCCTGGCACGGCGTGCATTATTGGCGCCTGCATGGCTCGCCTCGCATTTATCACAGCGCTTATGGGCATGAGCGGGTGCAGGCGTATGCGCGGTTGTTGCGCCAGTCGATGGAGGAGGGCATTCCCACCTGGTGCATCTTCGATAACACCGCCAGCGGCCATGCGATCGCCGATGCCCTGGACCTGCTGGACCTTCATCGGTCGCACCTCCCGACCTGATTGAAAAAAGCCTCGCCGGTTTACCTGGGCCGGGGCAGGGCGCCGCCGTGTACAGCTCGCGAGATAAACGCAATGGCTGGTTGCCTGGGCGATCGCCGGTTACTCTCTGGGTTCAGTTCAGGGAGAGGTGACCCGATGTCGTTGATCACAACCATCGAAGACTTACGCAAGCTTGCGCAAAAACGTGTGCCCCGCATGTTCTACGACTACGCCGATTCCGGCTCCTGGACTGAGAGCACCTACCGGGCCAATGAAAGCGATTTTGCCCGTATCAAATTCCGTCAACGCGTGGCGCGCAATATCGATGAACGTTCGATCCGCGCCAGCATGATTGGCCAGGACATGGCCATGCCGGTGGCGCTGGCACCTACCGGCCTTGCGGGCATGCAGCACGCCGATGGCGAGATCCTCACCGCGCGCGCCGCTGCGGCTTTTGGCCTGCGCTATACCTTGTCGACCATGAGCATCTGTTCGCTGGAAGACATCGCCGAGCACGTCGGCCAGCCCTTCTGGTTCCAGTTGTATGTGATGCGCGATCGCGGGTTTATCGAGCGCTTGATCGAGCGGGCCAAGGCGGCGGGTGTTGATGCGTTGGTGTTGACGCTGGACCTGCAGATCCTCGGGCAGCGTCACAAGGATTTGATCAATGGCTTGTCGGCGCCGCCCAGGCTGACCCTGCCGAACATCCTCAACATGATGACCAAGCCGCGCTGGGTGATGGGCATGCTCGGCACCCAGCGTCGTGGTTTCGGCAATATCGTCGGGCATGTGACGGGCGTGGCCGACATGAGTTCGCTGTCGGCGTGGACTGCCCAACAATTTGACCCGCGCTTGAGCTGGGACGATGTGGAGTGGATCAAGAAGTGCTGGGGCGGCAAGCTGATCATCAAGGGCATCCTCGATGTGGAAGACGCACGCCTGGCGGTCAATACCGGCGCCGATGCGTTGGTGGTGAGCAACCACGGGGGCCGTCAGCTGGATGGTGCGCCGTCGAGCATCAGCCAATTGCCGGCGATTGTGGAGGCGGTGGGCAATCGGATAGAGGTGTGGCTCGATGGGGGCATTCGCTCCGGCCAGGACGTACTCAAGGCCATGGCGCTGGGCGCCAGGGGCACGATGATCGGACGCCCGCATCTGTATGGCTTGGGCGCGATGGGCGAAGCGGGCGTGACCAGAGCGCTGGAGATCATCGCCCGTGAGTTGGATGTGTCGATGGCGCTGTGTGGCTATAACGATATACGTGATGTGAATCGCGAGATCCTGCTGCCTGGCACGTTTCCTGACGGCGTTTGATGGGCAAAAAGAAACGGAAAAGTAAAAAGAGTTGTCCACGAAAACCGTGGGTATCTCTGTGGATAACTTTGCAAGGCCCCGGCAGCATTGGCGATTTAACCTGCGATCAATATTTGATCAACTTTCAATGACGGCCAATACGGGCAGGGTTTGCGCTTGACAGGCCTTGGCCAAGCCAGTGCCGAAAAGTGCGTTTATGAGTCACCGTCTCGGCCTGTGGAGTGGCTGACCACCGGTGATGGCATCGTCGTTTGCATCAGCTTGTCCAGCGCCACGCCATAATTGCGCCCGGCCAGGCTCATGCTGTTGTTGTGGCCGGCCCCCGGCACCAGTAACAGCCGCTTGGGTTCCTGCGCGGCTTCGAATAACTGCTGGCTGAAACGCGGTGGTACGTAGCGGTCATCAAGGCCGTGCACCACCAGCAATGGCATATGGATATCGGCCATCTTGTCGATGGAATCGAATTTCTGCGACAGCAACCAGCGCACCGGCAGTGAGGTATCGGCAACGGCCGTGGCGACATCCCCCAGGGACGTGAACGTGGATTCGATTACCAGCCCGCGTACCGGCAACGGCACCTGCCTGCTCAACTCGGCCGCGAGGTCGATGGCCACCGCGCCACCCAGGGAATGGCCGTAGATCAGGCGTTTACCGGGGTCCGGCTGCAAGGTTTGAAAGCGTTCCCAGGCGATGCGCGCGTCTTCATACACCGTGGTTTCCGAAGGCAGGTCGCCCTGGCTTTTGCCAAAACCGCGATAGTCGATGGCCAGCACCGAATAGCCCAGGGCGTGCAACTGTTCGATGCGAAACAGCTGGCCGGTGAGGTTCCAGCGCACGCCGTGCAGATAGAGGATCGCAGGCGCATCCTTGCGCGCGGCCGGGTACCACCAGCCATGGATATTCTGGCCGGATTTGAACGTGGCGGGCTTGATATCGAACTCCTGCACGGCGCTTGGCAGGCCGGTGTACCAGCCTGCGGTGCCCGGCTCGATGCGAAACACCAGTTCGCGCTCCTTGTGTTGCAGCACGGCGCAGCCGACCGGCAGGCCGACGATCAGCAGGGCCATGCACAGCAGCACAAACCGGCGCAGGCCCCGGCGGGGTATGGAAAAAGCTGACATGAAGATTCCAGTACAAAAGCCAAGCTCGGGTTGTACCAGATGGCCCGGGCAGAGCAAAAATTAATACGACGGCCGTGACGCAGGATTGCTTGCAAAGTGTTGCAGCGACCCATCCGGGCAACCGGCTTGACGCTGCATGGCCTGCACGCGATGCTCCGCTTCTTTGAGCAAAGGCCCGACCATGGACAACAGCCCCGTGCGCATCACCGCCGAAGAAACCCTTTCGGACAACTGGTACCTCTTGAAGAAATACAGCTTCGACCTGCGCCGTCGCGACGGCAGTTGGCAAGCCCAGACCCGCGAGGTGTATGACCGGGGCAACGGTGCGACCATCCTGTTGTACAACCGCGAGCAGCGCACGGTGCTGCTGATCCGCCAGTTCCGCATGCCGACTTTCGTCAATGATTACCCCGGTTACCTGATCGAAGCGGCGGCCGGGTTGCTCGACAACGCCAGTCCCGAAGAACGCATCCGCCTGGAAGCCGAGGAAGAGACCGGCTACCGCGTGGGGCATGTCGAAAAAGTCTATGCGGCCTTCATGAGCCCGGGGTCGGTGACCGAGCGCATTCACTTCTTTACCGGCGAATACCAGGCGGGCGACCGGGTTGGCGCCGGCGGCGGCCTGGCGGAAGAGGGCGAGGACATCGAAGTGCTGGAACTGGGGTTCGAGCAGGCGTTGGGGATGGTGGCCAGCGGGGAGATTGTGGATGGCAAGACCATCATGCTGTTGCAGCATCTGGAACTGCGGATGTTGAAAGAGCGTTGGTAGGGGGGAGCCTGACGAGCAAAATGAGGGCGTGGCGGTGCGACGATTCGTCTTGCCCCCGATGTCCATACATATCGACACAACGCTGTCGCTCCCACCCGTAACCACGATGCGAAGCGAGCCGCTCTTGATCTTGATCTTGATCTGCTTTTGATCTTAGGCGCCCCGTTAAACCACGCTGGCCGAACGCAGGCTTGAATC
>NZ_CVTO01000121.1:0-36624 GCF_900004715.1 Pseudomonas sp. 24 E 13 | reverse complement strand
CGCAGAAACGGATATGTACTCGATCTGATCCAACATCCTGGTCGGCCCTGAGGCCGCCATCGGGGGCAAGCCCCCTCACGCCACCATAATGATCTTCGACACCAACTCCACCACCGTCTTGGCCTGCAACTTCCTCATCAACCGTGCTCGATGCACTTCCACCGTGCGGTGGGAAATCCCCAGGCGCAGGGCGATTTCCTTGGATTTGAGCCCGTTCACGATATGCATGGCAATCTCGCGCTCCCGCGGCGTCAAGTCCCCGGTGCCCTGGTGACTGCGGTCCAGGCGTTCGAAGTGCCAGATCATCAGCTTGAACGGGTCCCTGGGCGTAAGAGTGTAGCCATGGGATTTGGCCCAGAACACCTCGCCGTTGCGATGCTGCATGAAGCGCTCGTCGGAATAAAAACCGTTGTCGCTGTCGAGCAACCAATCATGGCTGCGCTTGCCGATGGCGTGGTAGTCGGCCTTGGACGGGTAGATCAGCAAGGTCAACTGATTGACCAGCGCCTCGCGGGCATAGCCGAACAGTTTCAGGAACGCGTCGTTGCAGTCGAGTATCACGCGGTTGCTGGTGACCAACTGCGGAGCGGGGGACAGTTTGAACGCCAGGCGTTCGAGGTCTTGCAAGGGCTGGGTAAACACGGTCATGGGCATCCTGCCTCGTTGTTCAACTCACTGGCGAATACTTATCCTTGTAACTACTTATCCATGTAAGTAGTTACACGAATTGGCGTGCGGCCAGAGCTGGTTCATTGTAGGGGAAGTCCGGTTGAAGAACAGAAGAAATTGATTATGCCTGTTGATTGCGTGTCTATCGTTGCCGCTGGTCATTCGCGTTTTGGTCGTCTGGAAGGCACCACGCTGGAGGATCTGATTGTTCAGGTCACGCGTGAGGCCCTCGGCGATGCCGACCTTGAGGCATCGCAAATCGATGCGCTGTTCCTTGGCCACTTCAATGCCGGGCTGGTGCCCGACGGTTTTGCCGCGTCATTGCTGCTGCAGGCCGACCCCGGGCTGCGCTTCAAGCCGGCCACGCGCTGTGAAAACGCTTGTGCGTCCGGTTCGGCGGCGATCCAGGCCGGGGTCAATGCGATTCTCTCCGGCAGCGCCGAGTTGGTGCTGGTGGTGGGCGCCGAAAAAATGACCCACACCTCCACGGCTGCCGTCACCCAGGCGCTGGCCGGTGCCGGTTACCAGAACGATGCCGCCGAGGCCGGCCTGAGTTTCCCGCAGCTGTTCGGTCGCGCCGCGCGCCAATACGCCGAGCGCTACCATAGCCCGCTGGGCTCGATGGCGGCGATTGCCACCAAGAATCACTCCAATGCCATGGCCAACCCGTTGGCGCAGATGCACCGGGAGATGAATTTCGAGCACTGCAACAATGTGTCCCAGAGCAACCCGTTCGTAGCCGATTCGCTGCGCCTTACCGATTGCTCGCTGATCAGCGATGGTGCGGCGGCGATCATCCTGGCTTCACCCAAGCGCGCGCGGGCGTTCCGTCGCGATGTGCAGATTCGCGCGATGACCCAGGTCAATGACACCTTGCCTATCGCCCAGCGCGACATCCTCGCGTTTGAAGGCCCGCAGCGGGCCATTCACTCCGCCTTGCGCGGGGCCAGTGTGACCCTGGCCGACCTGAGTTTCGCCGAGGTGCATGATTGCTTCACCATCGCCGAGCTGCTGATCTACGAAGCCATGGGCCTGGCGCCCAAAGGCGAGGGGCACCGTGTACTCGACAGCGGTGTGGTGCGCGCGGGCGGGCGCTTGCCGGTGAACCTTTCCGGTGGGCTCAAGGCCAAGGGCCATCCCGTTGGCGCGACGGGTGTCTCGATGCATGCCCTGGCGTTCCGGCAATTGACCGGCGAGCCGATCGGCCTGGCGGTGCCCAACGCGGAGTTCGGGCTGGTGTTCAACATGGGTGGAATGGCGGTGGCCAACTACGCCTCGGTCCTGCATGCGCGCCGGTACTGAGCCATGAACATTGCCAACTGGTTGCACGACACCCAGCGTCGCGACCCGCAACGCCCGGCACTGTTCGACGGCGCCCGGCAAGTGGCCGACTACGCCACCTTCACCGCCCATGTGCGCCAGCGCGCCGCGCAGTTGCAGGACCAGCACGGCGTGCAGCCGGGGGATGCGGTGGCGGTGCTGATGAAAAACAGCTGCGACTACCTGGAGTTGCTCTACGCCATCTGGTGGATGGGTGCGGTGGCGGTGCCGATCAACGCCAAGCTGCATCCGACCGAGGCGGCGTGGATCGCCGATAACGCCCAGGCCCGCCTGATCTTTACCGATGGCGGCCGGGTGTTTTCAGCGCAGGACCTACCCCTGCGCTGCACAGAGCTCGATGGTCACGTGCTGCCGCCTGATGACCCTGGCGGGGCGACACGGGAGCAACCGGTGCCGCGCCAGGATCACGACCTTGCCTGGCTGTTCTATACCTCCGGCACCACCGGGCGTTCCAAGGGGGTGATGCTGTCCCATGGCAATCTGATCGCCATGTCGTTGTGTTACGCCACCGATGTCGATCCGGTGAGCGCCGACGATGCGGCGCTGTATGCCGCGCCGATGTCCCATGGCGCCGGGCTCTATAACTTCATTCACGTACGCTGCGGCGCGCGCCATGTGGTGCCGGCGTCCAATGGTTTTGACGCCGCCGAGCTGTTTGGCCTGGCGGCCGAGCTGGGCAGTGTTTCGCTGTTTGCCGCGCCGACCATGGTCAAGCGCATGGTCGAGCAGGCGCGGCGCCAGGGCTACAGCGGCGCAGGCATCAAGACCATAGTCTACGGCGGTGGCCCGATGTACCTGGCCGACTTGCGCGATGCTGTCGACACCTTTGGCGCCCGCCTGGTGCAGATCTACGGCCAGGGCGAGAGCCCGATGACCATCAGCGTGCTGCCCCGTGGGCTGATTGCCGACCGTCAACGCCCTGATTGGGCGACCCTGGCCGCGTCCGTCGGCCATGCGCAAGCCTGTGTGGAAATCCGCATCCTTGATACCGGGCACCAACCGCTGCCCATGGGAACGCGCGGCGAAATTGCCGTACGTGGCGCTACGGTGATGCAGGGGTATTGGCGCAACCCCGAGGCCACGCGCCAGGCCCTGGTCGATGGCTGGTTGCTGACCGGCGACATCGGTTTCCTCGACCCCGCCGGCTACCTGACCCTCACGGATCGCTCCAAGGACGTGATCATCAGCGGCGGCAGCAATGTCTACCCGCGCGAAGTCGAGGAGGTGCTGGCCCAGCATCCCGAGGTGTTTGAGGTGTGCGTGGTGGGTGAACCGGACCCGCAGTGGGGCGAGTCGGTGGTGGCGTTTGTGGTGACGCGCAGCGGCCAGCCCCTCGACGAAGCCGAGCTGACGGCCTGGTTCCTGGCGCGCATGGCATCGTTCAAGAAACCCAAGAAATATGTGTGGCGCAGCGAATTGCCCAAGAACAGCTACGGCAAAATCCTCAAGACCGACTTGCGGCAATCGCTCAAAGCGGCGAGTATCGCCGCGTTTTAGCATGGATCGACAAACAGACAAGGAGTCCCCCTCGATGGGCAATCACGCGCACGACACTGTCCGCAAACGCCGCCGCGCGTTTCTCGGTGCCACCTCCGGCCACTTGATCGAGTGGTACGACTATGGCGTCTACGGCTTTCTTGCCGTCTATATCGGCCAGGCGTTCTTCGTCTCCGACGACCCCACCACCAGCCTGCTGGCCAGTTTTGCCGCGTTCGCCCTGAGCTTCTTCATCCGGCCCCTGGGCGGGCTGTTCTTCGGCCCGCTGGCGGACAAGATCGGCCGGCGTAAAACCCTGATCATGGCGCTGGTGATGATGACCGGCTCCACGGTGATGCTCGGTTTGCTGCCCACGTACGCGACCCTGGGCATCGCCGCCCCGATTCTGTTGATCCTGGTGCGCTGTGTACAAGGCTTCTCGGCGGGCGGTGAAATCGGCACGGTCACCAGCTTCATTTCCGAATACGCCGGTCCCGGCCGACGCGGCTTTGCCACCTGCTGGTTGATGGTCACCGCCGTGCTTGGCCTGCTGCTGGGCGGCGCCGTGGCCAATGGCATGACCTGGGTGCTGGGCGCCGACATGATGCAGGACTGGGCCTGGCGCGTGCCGTTCCTGATCGCCGCGCCGCTGGGCTTCATTTCCATGTACATCCGCCTCAAGCTCGAAGACAGCCCCGAGTTCCTTGCCCTGCAACGCGCCGGGCAAACTTCTCGCGCACCCCTGCGCGAAGTCTGGCAGTGGAAGCGCGCGATTGCCCTGGTGTTCTTCATCATCACCTTGCACAGCTCGATCTTTTACCTGGTGCTGACCTTTGCCTCGACCTACATGGCCAAGATTCTCAAGTTCGACAGCGGCACCACCTTGCTTTATGTGTTCGTCGCCAGCTTCTCGGCGGCCTTCGTCATGCCGTTCGGCGGCGCCTTCACCGATAGGTACGGGCGCAAGCCGTTCCTGATGGTGATCGGCACACTGGCGACCCTGGCGATGTTCTGGCTGTTCAAGATGGCACCGACCGCCACGCCGGCAACCTTCTTCGCGCCGTTGATGGCGGTGGCGATTCTGTTCGGCCTGTACGCTTCGTCCACCTATGCGCTGATGAGCGAACTGCTGCCCACGCGCATCCGTTCCACCGGGATTGCCGTGGCGTACAACGTGCCCGTTGCGGTGTTTGGCGGCAGCGCGCCGCTGATCTCCACCTGGCTGATCAAGGTGACCGGTGACATCACCTCGCCCTGGTACTTCTATGTGGCGACCGGGGTGGTGTCGCTGATCGCGTTGGTGCTGCTGCGCAAGGAGGACTTTGTGGCCAGCACCAGCCCGGCGGCAGTGCCTGCGGCGGCGGCATTGGCTTGAGGGCGCGGTCGCCGGGCGTTGCATCGAGGCGTTAACTGCGCCAGGCTTGGCAGCCTGATCCCGGCGGAGCGAATGGCGTGCAGGCTACCCGATTGACCCTGATCTGCCATGCGGCCACGGCGGCGCAGAAACAGGCACGTTTTGCCGATGACGAGTCGCTGCTCATGGACTGGCAAGGCTCGCAACTGTCTTTGGCAGGCCATTACCCCAAGGCTGCGCGCCTGGTGTGCGGGCCGGAGGCACGAGCCCGGCAGACGGCGGCGTTATTCGGTGCGCAGCCGTGCACCGAAGCGGCCCTGCGCGACCTGGACCTGGGGCGCTGGAAAGGCCAGGCTATCGGCGATCTCGACAGTGATCAGATGAACGCCTGGCTCACCGACAGTGCCGCCGCGCCCCATGGTGGCGAGACGCTGGGGCAGTTGTGCAGGCGGGTCGGGGACTGGATCAAGTCCCAGGAACGTCAGCCCGGCCATGTGCTGGCAGTGACCCATCCGTTCGTTATCCGCGCTGCGCTGCTGTTCGTCATGCAGTGCCCGGTCTCGATGTTCTACCGGATCGACGTTGAACCGCTGTCGCGCACCGAACTGCGCTTCAATGCAGTCTGGCGCCTGCGTCTGGAAACTTACGCCTGACGCCCCGATCATGGCAAAATCCACGCTCCGCAATGAGAGCAACCCATGAAACGCATCCTGATCATCGGCATCGGCGCCGGCAACCCCGACTACATCACGATGCAGGCCGTGAAGGCGCTGAACCGCACCGACGTGTTTTTCCTGATGGACAAGGGCCAGAGCAAGGACAAACTGATCGACCTGCGGCGTGAAATCTGCGAGACCTATATCACCGAGTCCGGCTATCGCTTCGTCGAGGCCGATTGCCCTGAGCGCGCGCGCGGTGATATCGACTACACCACCGCCGTGCGTGACCTCAACCGCGACAAGCAGCAAACCTTCGAGCGTATGATCAACGAGGAAATGGCCGACGGCGAAGTGGGCGCGTTTCTGGCCTGGGGTGACCCGGCGTTGTACGACAGCACCATTCGCATCCTGCAGGCGATCCTGGCCGACGGCCGCTGTGAATTCGAGTTTGAGGTGATCCCCGGCATTACCAGCGTGCAGGCCCTGGCGGCCCGGCATAAAGTGCCGTTGAACCGGATCGGTAAATCCATTGAAATCACCACCGGGCGGCGCCTGGCGGCGGGGCAGGCGAGTGATGCCGACACCCTGGTGGTGATGCTCGATGCCGAAGACTCCTACCGCAGCGTGGCCGATCAAGACCTGGACATCTATTGGGGCGCCTACCTGGGCACGCCGGATGAAATCCTGATCAGCGGCAAAGTGGCTGATGTGGCGCAAGACATCCAACGGGTACGCAAGGCTGCGCGGCTCGCCAATGGCTGGATCATGGACACCTATTTGTTGCGCAAACCCTGAGGGACAGTTCCCATGCTCAAATTGCTCGCGCTCACCCTGACCCTGCTGGCCGGTGTCGCCCAGGCGGATGCCGACCTGCACACCGACTTGCCGCTGTCGTACCTGGAGCAAACCCAGGGCGATTCACGCAACCAGCCGCTGGTGATTTTCCTGCATGGCTTTGGCAGCAACGAGGAAGACCTGTTCGGCATCAAGGATGCGCTGCCTTCCACCTGGACCTACCTGTCGGTGCGTGCGCCGCTGCCGGTGGAGCCACGTGGCTATCGCTGGTTCACCAAGGCCCCCGGTGACGGTGATTACGATGGCGTGACCGCCGATCTGCAGAGCAGCGCCAGGCTGATTGAAGACTTCGTGGCCAAGGCCACCGCCAAGTATCACACCATGAGTGATCGTGTGTTTCTGGTCGGGTTCAGCCAGGGCGCGATCATGTCCTATGAAGTGGGCTTGCGCAGACCCGAGCTGCTGCGTGGCATAGCGGCCCTGAGCGGCAGTGTGTTGCCGGTGCTAAAGGCCGAGCTCAAGCAGGATGAAGCGTTGGGCAAGCTGGCGATCTTTATCGGCCATGGCACGTTGGACCAGGCGCTGCCTTATGCGTTGGGGACGCGGGCGAATGCGGTGCTCGAGGGGATTGGGTTGAAGCCGGAATTTCATGGGTATCCCGGGATGAACCATACGATCAGCGAAGCGGAAATCCAGGATTTAAAAGCCTGGCTGGAGAAAAGTTTGAAGTGAAACGCAGTTGAAAATGTGGGAGGGGGCAAGCCCCCTCCCACATTGGAGATTGGCTTACTTGCCGCCGGTAATCTGCTTGACCAGCGCAGCATGCCCCTTCACATCATCCGCGCGCGAAATCGCCTGGATCACCAGCAGCTGATTGCCGGAACCGCCGAGAAAGGTGGAGTTCAACGTCTTGCCGCCGCCTTGGGTGGCGGTGCTGTCGACTTGCCGCAGGCCGAGGCCTTTGTAGGTGAGTTTTTTCTCGTTTTGCTTCTTGAAGTCGGGCAGGGCGGCGCTCTGGTTCTTGACGAAGTCGGCTACGGCGCCATCGAGGAACTGCGGGTCGTTGTCCTTGATGGCTACCCCATCGTTACGTACGGTTTCGGCGACGATCACCACGCTTTTGGTGGTAGCGTTGGCGTACAGGGTGCCCTGGGTATCGGCGGTGCCATCATCGGCTTTACCGGAAGGCAGGGTGTCGGCGGTGTAGGCCTTGGGCAGGTCGAAGGTGAACTTGCCGCCCAGGGTGGAGATGGTTTGCGTGGTCGCCTTGGAGGCAGCCCATACGCTGCCGGCGGTAAGCGCGAGGGCCAGCAGCAGTGCGGTCTTGGTGAACGTGGCCATGAAGCGCTCCAGAGATGAACGAAATTGCGGCGTATTCTGTCAGAAAAATCGCAAGATCGTTCACCTGCCACCTCACACCTTGTCGGACTCTTCTTGCAGTCGATCCATCTCGAACAGGCGCGCCAGTTCGGTACGGGCTTCCTGGGCAGTCTGCATGACTTTGGCCGCATCGTCGTACACCGCATGCTGGGCGGCGAGGACCTGCTGGTCGTGGGCCTTGAAGCGGTCGATGCGCGCATCGGCCTGAGCCTGGCTCAAGCCGAGGCCGACCAGGGTGCGTCGGCTCATCTCCAGGCTGGAATAAAAGGTTTCACGCACCGGTGAGGCGTCCAGGTCCACCAGGCGGTGTACGTGCTGGCGGTTACGCGCGCGGGCGATGATCTTCATGTGCGGGTAGAGGTTGCGCACCAGTTCGGCGGTCTTGATGTTGATCTCCGGGTCATCCATGGCGATCACGAAGAACTCCGCCTGTTCGACCTTGGCCGCATGCAGGATTTCCGGGCGTTGCGGGTCGCCGTAGAACACCGGCATGCCGCCGAAACTGCGGGTCAGTTCGATGGTTTCCACCGAGGTGTCCAGGGCAATGAACGAGACGTTCTGCGCGCGCAGGATACGCGCGACGATCTGGCCCATCCGGCCCATGCCGGCGATCACCACACGCGGTGCATCGCCTTCGATGGCGCGGTATTCCTCGGGTACGTCCACCGACTTGACCTTGGGTTTGAACAGCTTCGGGCATATCAACAGCAGCAGCGGTGTCACGGCCATGGACAGGGTGATGGTCAGCACCAGCACATCGTAGAGATGCGGCTCGAACAGGCCCTGGTCGCGCCCGATCTTGAACACCACAAAAGCAAACTCACCGCCGGCCGCCAGCACCACGCCCAGGCGCAGGGCACTTTCACGATTGAGCTCACCCACCTTGCGACCCACGGCGTACAACAGCGGCAGTTTCAACCCGATCAACAGCAAGGTCAGCCCGATCACCACCAGCGGTGTGCTGAGCAGCAGGCTGAGGTTGGCGCCCATGCCCACGCTGATAAAGAACAGACCCAGCAGCAGGCCCTTGAACGGTTCGATCTGGGATTCCAGTTCGTGGCGGTATTCGGAGTCCGCCAGCAGCAGCCCGGCGAGGAAAGCGCCGAGAGCCATGGACACGCCCACCAGTTCCATCAGCCAGGCGGTACCGATCACCACCAGCAACGCGGTGGCGGTGGAGACTTCGCGCAGGCCGGTCTTGGCGACGATGCGAAACACCGGGCGCAACAGGTAGCGCCCGCCGATGATCACTACGGCGATGCTGCCCAGGATCTGCAAGACGTGCTGCACGCCCTGGGCTTCGGTGGTCGGATGATCGCTGCCGGCCAGCAGCGGCACCATGGCGATCAAGGGGATTGCCGCGATGTCCTGGAACAACAGGATCGCAAAGGCCAGGCGCCCATGGGGTTGGTTGAGTTCCTTGCGCTCGGCCAGGCTTTGCAGGCCGAACGCGGTGGAGGACAGCGCCAGGCCCAGGCCCAGCACAATCGCGCTGTTCCATGACTGGCCAAACAGCCACAGCGCCACCACGCCCATGACCAGCCCGGTGAGCAGCACCTGGGCCAGGCCGACACCGAATACCGCCTTGCGCATCACCCACAAGCGTTTGGGCGAAAGCTCCAGGCCGATGATGAACAGCAGCAGCACCACGCCCAATTCGGAGAACTGCGCCACGCTTTGCGGGTTGCCGATCAGGCCCAGGACCGAGGGGCCGATGATCACACCGGCGAACAGATAGCCCAGCACCGCGCCCAGTTGCAGGCGCTTGGCCAGGGGCACGGCCAGCACTGCGGCGAACAGGAATACCACGGCTGCTTGTAACAGGTTGCCTTCATGGGGCATTACGAACTCCAGGATGCTCAAAACCAAATCGACTGGCGCGTATTAGAGCGCTTTTTACCGCGTGATAATTGTGTTTTTGCCGCGTGGGGTGGCATGTTTGCCTGGATTAGGGCATTGAATACACAGGATTACATCGGCATGTCGCGCAACTGCCACCCGCGCGATGGGCGGTGAGTTGGCGATCATTGCGACGTTTTCCGGTGGTCAGGTGAAGATCGATTATATTGGATAAGTCAACCTCATGAACCAGCTCCTTGCCCTACGCGCTTTCGTCCGTGTCGTCGACACCGGTTCATTCAGCCGTGCGTCTGACCAACTGGGGCTGCCACGTTCCACCGTCAGCAAGTTGATCATCGACCTTGAGAAGCACCTGGGCGTCCAGTTGATGCACCGCACCACCCGTGTCCTGACGCCGACGTCCGATGGGTTGGAGTATTGCCAGCAGGCCCGTCGCCTGGTGGCGGAGCTGGATGAAGTGGACAGTGCCATGCGCGGTCAGTTGCTCAAACCCGGCGGGCACCTGCGGGTGGATGCGCCGGCGTCGTTTGCCAACTGCCTGCTGATTCCCGCGCTGGTGGATTTTCATCGTGAGTATCCGGATATCACCGTCGCCCTGGGGATCAGTGATCGTGCGGTCAATATCGTGGGGGAGGGCGTGGATTGCGTGATCCGCGCCGGCAAGCTTGATGACATGGCGATGATCGGCCGCAAAGTGGCGGACCTGCAATACCTGACCTGCGCCGCGCCCAGTTACCTGGCGCGTCGGGGGCTGCCGGTATCCCCGGAAGACCTGGCGCACAACCACCTCAAGGCCGGCTATTTCTCTGCCGGGTCGGGTAAGGCCCAGCCGCTGGTTTTCGAGCGGGACGGCAGGTGCATCGAGGTGGGCGATTGCGCCTACTCCAGCAATGACGGCAACGGCCTCAAGGAAATGCTGCTGGCAGGCTTGGGCGTCGGGCAGCATTTCAAGTCAATCGTGCAGCACTACGTGGACAATGGCCAATTGGTCAGCGTGTTGTCGGACTGGTCACGCCCGGCCACGCCGCTGCACATTCTCTACCCACCCAATCGCCATCAGAGCGCGCGACTCAGGGTGTTTGTCGAGTGGGTGATTCATACGTTCGGGGTCAGGGAATAATCGCAGTCACGCGGATTTCCACGCGCATCGCCGGCAAGCCCAGGGCTTCGACACCCACCTGCGTCCAGATCGGCGCATGGTTGGGCATGTACTGACGGTAGTGCTTGACCATCGCCTCGTTGACCTCGGGCGGAAAACCGCCGACGTGGTAGGAATTGACGTGAATCACGTGCTCCCAGCACGTGCCGGCGGTCGCGAGGGTGCGTTCCAGGTTATGGAAGGCCTGGGCGATTTCGTCCGCCAGGTCGGCGGGAATCTGGAACTCATCGTCCCAGCCGCCCTGGCCTGAGGTTTCCACGCGATCGCCGACTTTTACCGCTTGCGAATAATGCAGGTGCTGGCGCATGTAATCGCCGTAGCCTGGGGTGACAAAAAATTCGGGCTTGCTCATGGTGATTCCTCGGTTCGGTAAAGGACTGAACCCAGGCTATAGCAGCCAATACGCGAACAAAATCCCGAATTTATGCCATGACTTTCCATCCACCTGGATAATCGGCGAATCCTTGTGGGGTGGCTGCGGTGCAGGTTCACGCAAGAAAGAGGGCGCCAGCGCAGGCCTTTTCCCCCTGCGGCACGACGTTCAACCCTGGCCTTTGATACTATCCTCCTCCCTCGTCACCAGGAGTCACCGCCCCATGCAGCACCAGTGGGATGAAATGCACCGTACCCGCAAGCCCACGTTTGTACTGTGCGGCGAGCCCCAGGGGGACGTGCTCAATCTCTATGTTCACGGTTATTCGGCGTTTTTCAGCCGGCAGCAGTTGGCTGGCTTCAAGGAACAGTTGGCGGGCATTGAAGGCTCGACCAACCTGATGCTGTTCTGGCCGGCGGGGCACTTTCTGGAAAACCTGTTTGCGCCGTTCAAGGAGGTGATCGCCTCGATGCTGGGCGGAGGCGGCCTGGGCGCGGCGACGGTGGGGGTGGGCAAGGCGATTGCTTACTTTCTCGACCATTACAAAAGTGTCGAGGCGCGTGTCGATGAAGTGGCCAGGACCTTGTTGCCCGAGCTGGCGAGCTACCTGCACTCCGAATCGCTCCAGGTGCGGCAAATCAATCTCATCGGTCACTCTCTGGGTGCGCGGATCGTGGTCAAGAGTGTGCTGGCCAGCCCTGAAATCGCCCATGAACTGCCGTTGAACAATCTGTTGCTGATGGGCGGGGCGATTTGTACGTCGAGCCCGTGGGAGGCGGTGACGGCGCCGCTCAGGGGGCGGGTGATCAATTGCCACTCCAGCAAGGACTGGGCACTGGCGATGAAGCCGGACACCGAGCGTTGCATTGGCCGCTATGCCATCGCAGTGACGCCGGCCCTGAAGGCCAAGGTCACCAATGTTCACCTGGCCAGTTTCGACCATGCCGCCTACTGGCCGCAGTTGAAAACAGTGGTGCAGTACACCGATCTGCTGCAGGAGCGCCGGGGCCTGATCCGCGCTGACCTGCGCAGCAGTGAAGTGCGCTTTGCCGAAGAGGATGCGGACTTGTTCCCGATCCTGATGCAGGCGCGACCGGATGAGTTGAAATTTCTCGCCGAGTTGATGGCACAAAAGCGCAGTGCCTCGATTGATGCCGGAGTGCGCGAACCGCGCAAGCTCGCCATCGAGTTGCAGCGCATGGGCGGCGACAGCTTTATGAACCTGGCCCGTGGTCACGGTGTGGCCTATCGGCAGATCGCCGAAGCGGTGGCGCAACGCCTGGGCATCAAGTTCGACGATGCCGTTGCCAGCGTTGCCCTGGCGGATATCGAAGCGCAGGTTGCGCAAACGCTGATCGAGCAGTACCAGGACAAACTCAGCGCTGCCGACCGTCAGGCGTTCGAGGCCGAACTCAAGGCCGCGATGCACAAAGAGCAAGGCTTGTTCAGGCGTTTCAACGTTGGCCGTTCGGCCACCACCGCCTTGAGCGGCACCGCATTGGCCGGGCTTACCGGGTTTATTGTGCGACGCGGTGCCGCCACGGCGATTCCGGTGGTGGGCCAGGCGGTGGCGGCCGCAATGTTGCTGGTCAGCGGCGTACGGGCGTTTTCCGGACCGGCTTATTCGATCACAACCCTGGCGGTGCTGGTGGTCGGCGTGATTCGCCAGCGCCTGGAACGTGAGGCGCTGAATCAGGAACTGGACCTGGTGGTGCAAGTGGTTGAAACGTTTGACCTGCCCCGGGAGACGGTGATGCGCTCGGTCGCGTCGGACTGCTAAGCTGGCGCCCTGACTTGTGTGTTTGCCTGGGATACCGCGTGAAATTCAGCCTGCCGAAAATTGCTACCGCCCCCTTCTGCCCGCCGGAAGTGGCCGGCTCCGTTGCCGTTGACCCCAAAGCGTCGTTTTTCAAGCGCGCCCTGATGTTCGCCGGCCCCGGCCTGTTGATCTCCATCGGCTACATGGACCCCGGCAACTGGGCGACCGCCATCGAAGCCGGGTCGCGCTATGGCTACAGCCTGTTATTTGTAGTGTTGCTGGCGAGCCTCGCGGGTATGGCGGTGCAGTGCCTGTGCTCGCGGCTGGGTATCGCGACCGGCAAGGACCTGGCGCAACTGTGCCGCGAGCGCTACAGCAAGCGCTCGGCACGCACACAGTGGGCGCTGGCGGAAGTTTCCATCATCGCCACCGACCTCGCCGAGGTGCTCGGCTGCGCCCTGGCGTTTCACCTGCTGCTCGGTGTGTCGCTGACCACAGGTATCGTCATCACCGCCTTCGACACGTTGTTGATCCTGGCCTTGCAGAACCGTGGTTTCCGCCGACTGGAAGCAATCATGCTGGCGCTGGTTGCGACCATCGGCGTGTGTTTCTTCATCGAACTGGTGTTGATCAAACCCTACTGGCCGGACGTGCTCAGTGGCTTCACCCCATCCCTGTCGGCCATCAGCGATGCTGCGCCGCTGTACCTGGCCATCGGTATCCTCGGTGCGACCGTGATGCCGCATAACCTTTACCTGCACACCTCCATTGTGCAGACCCGCCTGATCGGCAAGGACCTGGCCAGCAAACAGGACGCGGTCAAGCTGGCACGCATCGACACCATCGGCTCGCTGGCCCTGGCCCTGCTGGTCAACGCGGCCATCCTGGTGCTGGCCGCCGCAGCGTTCCACAAGACCGGCCATACCGACGTGGTGGAGATTCAGGACGCCTATCATCTGCTCGACCCGCTGGTGGGCGGCGCGTTCGCCAGCATCCTGTTCGGCATTGCCTTGCTGGCCTCCGGCCAGAGTTCGACCTTCACCGGCACGATCGCCGGGCAGGTGATCATGGAGGGCTACCTGAACCTGCGCATCCCGTGCTGGCAGCGCCGCCTGATCACCCGTGGGCTGGCGCTCATCCCGGCGTTTCTCGGGGTGTGGCTGATGGGCGACGACGCCATCGGCAAGCTGCTTATTCTGAGCCAGGTGGTCCTGAGCCTGCAGTTGCCCTTCGCGCTATACCCGCTGATCCGCATGACCGGCGACAAGCAGCTGATGGGACCATTCGTTAACCGCCTGCCCACCCGATTGCTGGCATGGTTTTTATTTGCGGTGATCAGTGGAGCGAATGCCTGGTTGATCGGGCAGTGGGTGTTCTGAGTGATCTGTCTGTTGCTGGGTCATGACCTACACCAGAATGGCGAGAGGGCTGTAATGGGCAACTTGCGGATCAGAGGTCAACAGTTTCATGGGTTCACTGATTGCTGTGGCGACAATCAGTCGATCGAAGGGATCTTTGTGATGTGGCTCGAGCTCCTTGACCGCAATAGCGTGCTCTGAGGTGATCGGCAATTGGATAAACCCGCTCTCCAAACAGTGATCACGGATTTCGTCCAGATCGACATCGAGCTTCCCCATGCTGACCTTGATGGCCATTTCCCAGAATGTCGCGGCGCTCACGTAAACATCGGCGGCATTTTCAATCAATCTGAGCGCTTTGCTGGATAACCTCGGGTCATCATTGAGTGCCCAAAGCAGAATATGGGTATCCAGCAGCACCCTCATGAATGGGCACCTTCGAACGCATCCAGCAGGTCTTTCGACAGCGGCGCGTCGAAGTCCTGGGGGATCACCAGCTTGCCTTTCATCGCACCGATTCGCCGAGCCTTGGACTTGCCGATGGGAACAAGCTGCGCCATTGCGCGCCCGTGCTTGGCGATGGTAATGACTTTGCCGGCGGCAGCCTCATCGACCCATTTCGACAGATTATTTTTTGCCTCGCCCAAAGGTATGATGGTCATCTGGTTTTCCCCGTGTTTTGGCCAAAAACAGCCAAAACTACGTGAGCTATCAAAAATGGCTGAACCACCTGCTGAAGCCGCTCGTTCAGTGGGCGACGGTTTGCAGTACATGACATCCATGGCATTACTCCAAAATAGGTTTCGCCGAGAGTCTGCCGCAGCTCGGCGTACCAGGGAATGCTGGCCCGGAAAAACAGAATGAGCCTACATTTTTCCGTAGGAATTCCCCTCACAGATGTCCGTTCGACGTTCAGGGGAACTCACCGATCCCAATACGGCACCGTCCCAAAACACTCCACGAAATAATCGATCACCGTGCGCACCTTGAGCGAGAGCCTTCGACTGCCCGGCCATAACGCCGCGATCTGCTGGGGCTCCAGGGTGGTTGCCACCTCGTATTCCGTCAGTACCGCCTGCAAGGTGCCCGCGCGCAGGCTCTCGCCGATCAGCCAGGAGGGAAACACCACCAGCCCCAGGCCCTGTTCGGCGGCGTGGGTCAGGGTGTCGGCGTGGTTGCCGGTAATCGGGCCCTTGACGCTGTAGGCGCTCCAGTCGCCCTGGTCGCGACGCAAGAACCAGCGCTCCTGGCCTTTGATGCCCTTGTAGGCCAGGCATCGGTGATTGACCAGTTCGTCGGGATGGCGCGGCGTGCCGTGCCGTGCCAGGTAGGCGGGGCTGGCGGCGAGGCGAAAGCGTTGCGGCGCGAAGATCCGCGCCTGCATGCTGGAATCATTGAGTACGCCGATGCGAAACAGCAGGTCGGTGCCGTCTTGCAGCGGGTCGACGAAGGTATCGGTTTGCTGGATGTCCAGTTGCAGCTTCGGATAGCGTCGGCACAGTTCCCCCAGCCACGGCGAAAGGTGGCGCTGGCCGAACACCATTGGCGCATTGATGCGCACCAGTCCGCTGGGTTCGCTGTCCTGCTCTTGCAGGGCCTGGCTGGCAGTCTCCAGTTGCTCGAGCATCAGCCGCGCATGCCGCCCGAGCAGGCGACCGGCTTCGGTGGGGCTCACGGCGCGGGTGTGGCGGTACAGCAACTGCTGGCCGAGGGCTTGCTCCATCAGTTGGATCTGCCGCGAAATGGAGGAGGGCGCAAGGCCTTCGCGGCGCGCTACCTCGGAAAAACTGCCTTGGTCCAGCACCGCGACGAACAGGCGCAGCGCCTTGAAACTCAACTCGTTCAAACCTTGCATGGCGGCTCCGGGCTGTGCGTTTTGCGCAAAGGTGTTGTCTGCATGCTGCCATTTATCGCACAACTCGACCACCGGATAATGCACCCCTGTTTTTTTCTTGAAGTGCGGGTGATGTATGCAGGCAGGTTCTATCGAAGGTACGGCCCAGTCGCGGCCGAAGCGGAACATGCTTCGGTTGCTGTTGCTGCCGTTGGTCATCCTGGCAGGCATGGGCCTGTCGGTGGAGGCCGGTTTGCTCGGGCCATTGGGGGTGCAGGTCGGGCATTTATGGGCCACGTTGAGCATCTTTGGCGTCGGCTCGGCGATCCTGTTTCTGCTGTTGTTGTTCAGCGGCCCGCAAAAGGGCCCGGCTTTCACGCAACTGCCGCGCTGGCAGTTGATCGGCGGTTTCCTGGGGCCGATGTACGTGGTGGTGCTGACCCTGGCCACGCCCCATATCGGTGTGGCCATGACGATGATTGCGATCCTCTCCGGCCAAGTGGGCAAGAGCGTGCTGATCGACCATTTCGGCTGGTTCGGCACGGCGCGCAAGCGGGTCAATGTGGAGCGCTGGATAGCCCTGGCGTTGATTGTGGCGGCACTTGTTCTGATTGCACGAGGGTAAGGCGATGAATCTGATTGTGTTGTTGGTCGTGGTGGTCGCCGCAGGTGCGGTATTGAGCGTGCAGGCCGCCATCAACGGTCGTCTGGGCCAGACCGTCGGGGTGTTGCGCAGTAGCCTGCTGACCTTTGCGGTCGGTGCGCTCACCACCGCGCTGCTGATTTTTTTCTTTGAGCCCGCCCAGGCTGTCAGTTTGCTGGAGGTGCCCAAGTGGCAGTTGACCGGTGCCCTGTTCGGCGTGGTGTACATGATGGTAATGGTCGGCGCCGTGCCGGTGGTGGGTACGGCGGTTGCCACGGTAGCGGTGATCGTGGGGCAATTGGGCATGGGCATGCTGATCGACAACTTCGGCTGGCTGGGCAACCCCGCGATCGAGTTGTCCGGTAGCCGGATCGTGGCGATGCTGTGCCTGGCCCTGGCCCTGGTGTTCATGTATCGCAGCAATACGCGTCAGGCTGACTGACGGCGCTGAACCTTGGCGCCGTGCCTGGAGTCACTGTTTAAGGTGTGGCATTCGCCGCGCCGTGACGACCATGAAGAAGGAGTCTGACCATGCCGGATCAAACCTGTGCCTGCCCACACTGCAAATGCGTACTGGGTGTCGACGCGATAATGAAGGACGGCAAGGGCTACTGCTGCCAGGGCTGCGCCGAGCATCATGCGCACGGTGAGCCGTGCGCGGCGGCAACGGGTTGCGAATGCGCCAAGTCGTCTGCCAACGCCTGAGATGATTGATCGGCGGGCCCTTGCCCCGATAGCGGTGATCAGCCAATCACGTACTGGCTGATGCATCGCTTTCGGGAGCAAGCCCCCTCCCACAGTTGGATCTGTATCAGGCCTCTGGAACGCCTTTTTCCCAGGCCGACCAGTTGTTCAGGATCGCCTGTACCAGCAGATTGCCCGTGCGGTAGAGGTTCTCCAACGCCGGTACAAACCCACCCTGGTCGGCGTACTTGAGCAGGTTGTCCACTTCGCTGTAGCCCGGGTACGGGCGGTCAAAGTCGGAGCCTGCACGCACCACCGCCAGGCGCTGGATGTCCACCAGCCCTTCGCGGCTGGCGCGCAGCAGCGCTTCATAGGTGGAGTTGTCTTCCTGCTGGGTGGTGCAGTATTCGCCTTTGTTGTCCGTAAGCAGTTTGGTCCACACCTCGGCGCGTTCGCTCAGGCGGGTGCCGGAAAACCAGGTATTGCCCGCCAGGGTGTCGCAGCGTGTGACCTGGGGCGGCTGATTGGCCGGGGCGGCGGGGTAGTGCTTGCGCCAGGCGGCGGACTCCTTGCTTTCAGTCAACTCAACCTTGTGCGACAAGGCAAACGCCTTGGCCTGAAGCTTTGGGTTGAGCTCGAACACTTCGGTCTTGTAGTCCAGCGGCGGTTTTTCATTGGGGCCCTTGGTGTTGATGCCGATATAACCCGTCGGCCAATCCTTGGGCGCGTCGCGGGAATCCAGCTCCCACTGCGTACCGAATTCCACCAGGTAATGCGCCCAGGCGGCTGTGCCGATGGTGCCATGCTTGGGGCTGATACCGGCAATCCCGGCGATCAGGAAATAGCTCTGGCGCAGGTCGAACCTGGGCGACAGGGCCAGTGCCAGGGTGGAGGCGGCGGCGTTGGTCTGGCCCATGCCGGTCACCAGCAGGCACACGTCCTGGGTGTTGCAGCGAATCGCCGGGTACTCGGCGGACAAGCCGGGCACGCGTACCTCCTGTTTGAGCTCCAGGCGATCGATCCAGGTTTGCGCCTCGGGGGCGAACATGGTGATCAACATCACCTTGGGCTTGATCGGCGCAGCGCTGTCCGCCAGCACCACGTGGGGCAGCAGGGCGAGGCCGATGGCCATCGAGAGGCGGGTTAAAGTTTTCATCTGCAGCTCCTTGATCAGAATTGGTAGCCCACGCCGGCGTAGTAACCCCAGCCGTCGGAGCGGGCGCGAAAGTTGCCTTCGCCGAAATTCAACTCGCTGCCATCTTCCCAGTTGCCGCCGTTATGAAAGTAACGGCCGACCAGGGTGAAGCGCAGATGGGTGAACGAGTACAACAACACGTTGGTGGCCACCAGGGAATTGGCGGTGCGCGCCGGGTTGTCCTTGTGCAGGTCCGAGCCGAAATCGTAGTTGGTAAAACCGATGTAGGTCAGCGAGGCGCCGTTGTCGAATTTGCCGATGGGCACGATGTATTTCATCTGCGCGCGGTAGCCGTCCCAGGAATATTCATTGCTGGCGCCGTAGTTTTCCCACTGGTAGCGCCCGTAGAAGTTGGCCGACAGGTTGACCCGCGAGTGGGTGTCGATGTCGGTGCCAAGGCCGCTGTACAGGGTATTGGCGCGATTCTCTTTGTTGCTGCCGTGGTCGTAGATCCAGTCGAACGCCACATACCATTCCTTGAACGGCCCGATCGCCAGGCTGCGACCGGCCAGGTAGTCGATGGAGATACGCGGCTCATGTTCCATGAACACGGGCGAGCCGTGGTCCCACGCGCCTTTGTCGTTACTGTTACCGATGCCGAGGATCTTTGGCACGTCGATGTAGCCGTACAGCTCGAATGGCCCCTTGCGGCCGAAATACTCGTATTCCAGGTAGACGTCGTCCTGGGGCTTGGGACCGAAGCTGATGTCCTTGCTGCCGATCAGCGTGAGGTCCTGGTTGAACCATTCCGACAGGTAAGCGCCTTTTTTCGCCGGCGGGCTGGCCTCGGGGCTGAGGGTTTCGCCCTGTGCCGAGTCATCCGAAGGTTGGTCGTGCGCCAAAATGGGTGCACTGAGTAGTCCCGTAACGGCGGCCAGTAGCAAGGAAACACCAAGGCAAGCACGAGGCGTTGAGGTGGGGTGCATTGAAAATCCCTATTCGTACGCGGTTTGAACCCGATTGCTCGGGCAGGGTGAACCTGGCGACCAGGTTCGTTCCGCAAACGTTTGCACAGGCTGTACCAACTTTCGTCAATGGTCTGAATCGACTGAGAAAAGGCGGAAATAACCGTCTCTTTGATCAGAAAATGACAGGGTGTCATTCAGCCGAGGTGACTGACCGCGTGCAGGCCGGTCTCACGCCGATATTCACTGGGCGTCTGGTTCATCTCGATCCGAAAATGCCGGTTGAAGTTGGACAGGTTGGCGTAGCCCACTTCAAAACAGATGTCCGCCACCGATCTGTCGCTTTGCAGCAACAGCCGGCAGGCGCGCTGCACGCGAAATTTGCGCATCAGTTCGATAAAACCATGGCCGGTATTGCGTTTGAAAAAGCGCGAGAAGCCTGGTTCGCTCATTTCCAGCTGCCGGGCGATATCCGACACGCGCACCTCGCCGCTCAATTCACGCATGAGGTAGTCGAAGGCCTGGTTGATGCGGTCGGCGCTGCGCGGGTCCAGGGTCGGTGCGTAGCGCGGGCTGGCGAGGACCTTGATCTGTCGGGGCGGGGCGTTCTTGAGGGTGTCGAGCAGTTGCAGGAACAGCACCAGGCGTTGCAGGCCCTGGGCGTTGCCGATGGCTTCCATCAGCCGCGCCGCCTGCGCCGCTGTTTCGTGCTTGAACTCCAGGCCGCGTCGCGCCTGTTCAAACAGCGGCTGCAGGTTGCCAAGTTCCGGCAGGGCCTCGCGCAGGGCAAGGAGGGCGGCGCCGTCGAATTGCAGTACCACGTCACGGCCGCGCTGGTACTCGCCGGGTGCCAGGTCGCCAATCCAGTCGTGGGGCAGGTCGGGACCGATCAGCGCGACATGCCCGGCACCGAATGCACCGATATAGTCGCCCGCCACCAGCTTGCCGCTGCCGTGGCGGATCAGGTGGATTTCGAATTCGGGGTGGTGGTTCCAGCGCGCCAAGTCAATCGGGTAGTCATGCTCGAACCAGCGAAAGCAGTGCTGCGGTTCGGGCAGGATCACTTCACGTTCGGCGCGGCGTTGCTCGAACAGGGGAGCGCGGATGGGCATGCGGCTGCCTCTTGTGCGTTGGATAACCGCCAAAATACGCGCCTTGGCAGGCTCGGCGCTACCCACGGTGCTATCGGGCACTGATACTTTTTTGCACGTTTGAGGTCGGTTAAAAAAGTACCGGTCGAGCGTGTGCGGTGCGTTTGTGAGAGGTCGTCTACAACTGCTGTAATCAGCCGTGCAGGAATCCGACATGATTGCAAAGGACACCGCCATGAAACGACTTGAAGGTAAAAGCGCGCTGATCACCGGATCGGCGCGCGGCATTGGTCGCGCGTTTGCCCAGGCCTATATTCACGAAGGCGCCACGGTCGCCATTGCCGATATCAACCTGCAGCGCGCCGAGCAGACCGCTGCCGAACTGGGCCCCCAGGCTTACGCGGTGGCAATGGACGTCACCGACCAGGCCTCCATTGACGCAGCCATCGCCGCCGTGGTCGCCCACGCCGGCAAGCTGGATATTCTGATCAATAACGCGGCACTCTTCGACCTGGCACCCATCGTCGACATCACCCGCGACAGCTATGAACGGTTATTTTCGATCAACGTCGCGGGTACGCTGTTTACCTTGCAGGCCGCCGCGCGGCAGATGATCCGCCAGGGCCACGGCGGCAAGATCATCAACATGGCCAGCCAGGCCGGGCGGCGCGGCGAGGCGCTGGTGGCGGTGTATTGCGCGACCAAGGCGGCGGTGATCAGCCTGACGCAATCGGCGGGGTTGAACCTGATCAGGCAGGGCATCAACGTCAATGCCATCGCCCCGGGCGTGGTGGACGGTGAGCACTGGGATGGAGTGGATGCACTCTTCGCCCGGCATGAAGGCCTGGCGCCGGGCGAGAAGAAGAAACGGGTAGCGGACGAGGTGCCTTACGGGCGCATGGGCACGGCTGAAGACCTGATCGGCATGGCGATCTTCCTGGCGTCGAAAGAGGCTGACTATGTCGTCGCGCAGACCTACAACGTCGATGGCGGTAACTGGATGAACTAGTGGCGTGCACCGATCAACACGGTGGGCACGGACAACCAGCCCCACCCCGTTGATATTCGTTGTTCGGTTACTCGGCAAAGCTGCGATCAAAGAAGTAGATCTCTCCTGGCTTCAACATGTCCACCGTCGCCTGGGGCCGGCCGCCTTCACCCTGCTTTTTGCGCCCGGTTTCGCGCAGATACCCGGCCTCGGTCAGTTTCAGCAAGCGCTGGCGGATACTGGTCTTGAGCACCGGCCGGGCGAGTACCAAAGAAAAAATCGTAGTCGCCTCCGGTGCGCTGAACTCACGGCCCAGGAACATCAACGGCAGGCTGCTGTACAGCGATTTGGAAAACAATCGCTCCTGTACGGCCGCCACAAGCCTGTTGTGATCAAACGGTAACTTGATACTGCCATCGGCTACCGCACTCAACGAATACCAGGCCTGATGGCCGCCCAGCGCGACTTCTTCGGCCACGATCGCCAGGTAGTAAGTGGACGATGACCAGCAGCGCGGGTCGCGAAACGCATCGCCCACGGTGCCCACCTGTTCGTTCCAGACCAGATCGAGGCCGACCTTGTCACTGGCGCGAAGTCGCTCCACCGCATCCTGCAGGCTCAGGTCCTGCACATCGCCATTGACCACCACACCCGGCAATGCCCAATGTCCGGCAAAGGGCTCGGCATCGCGCTTGTTGAGCAACAGCTTCAATTCCCCGCAGGCACGGGAGTAACACAGTACGCACAAGTCGACGGTGTGCAGGTAGGGGCTCAATGGCATGTGACGTCCTTCTTACAACGTAGGCACCTAGTCTAACGCTTCGGACAGATATGTCATGTACTCGAGCTCAGGCAGTCGTGAAAATACTTGTTGCCTTGAAAGTACATGACATGTACTTTTGTTTCCAGGCCACCGGAGAATCACCATGACCCTCGCCAAAACTGCCATTGCCTCATTCGATGTGGATGCCCAGAAGAGTTTCACGCCGCTGTGCCCCGACGAACTGCCCGTAGCCGGAGGAGACCTGATCGGTGCCGAACTCAACTACATGGCCAGCCTTGCCGGGCGCCGTATCGGCAGCAAGGACGCCCACAGCCCGCAGGCGCCCTGGGTGGTCGAGCAGCACAGCCAGATGCTGCAACCTACCGGCCTGGCTCACGCCGATGTCACCTGGGTCAGCCACTGCGTGCCGGGTACCGAGGGCTTCACCTTGCTGGCTGAATTGCCCAGCCCTTATGACTACGACTACTTCGTGTGGAAGGGCGTCGAACCCGACCTGCACCCCTACGGCGCTTGCTACCACGACCTGCACGACAAGCTGTCGACCGGCGTCATTGAATACCTCAAGGCCCGGGGCATCGTCCGCGTGCTCGTCGGTGGCCTGGCCCTGGACTACTGCGTCAAGACCACCGCCCTGCAACTGCTCAAGGCCGGGCTGCAGGTGGTGTTGCACCTGCCGGGGTGTCGAGGGATCACTGAAGAGGGCGGCGTGCAGGCCGTCAACGAATTGCTCAAGGCCGGTGCCGCTATCAGCCGCACCCGCGAAGAACTGGCCGCGATGGCCACGCGTTAAGGAGATCCACCATGGAAAGCGCCTATGACACCGAGTCCCCGGTCATCCAGGGCTTGCTCGACACCGATTACTACACCTTCACCATGATGCAGGCGGTGCTGCACCAGCACCCCAATGTGGATGTGGAGTACAACTTCATCGTCCGCTCCAGGGAAAAACTCGGCCATCTGATCCCGCAGCTGCGCGCCGAGCTGGAACAGCTGGCCGGCCTGCAGATGCGTGAAGGCGAGCTGCGCTTCCTGTTCAACCCGCGCTTTCGCGAATACCTCACGCCGGATTACGAGCGCTTCCTCGGGCTGTTTCGCTTCAACCTGCGTTATATCCACGTCAGTGAAGTGGACGGGCAATTGAACATCCGGGTGATCGGCCCGATGCTGCACTGCATCATGTTCGAGCAACCGGTACTGGCGCTGGTCAGCGAGCTGCGCAACCGCGACAAGTACCCCGACGTCACCCTCGAAGACGTCACCCGCAAGCTCTACCAGAAGTTCGACTGGCTGGAGAAAAACCTCAGCCGCGACGAACTGGCCGACCTGCGCGTCTCCGACTTTTCCACGCGGCGGCGCCTGTCATTCAAGGCCCAGCGCGAAGTGGTGGACATCATGCGCCGCGACTTCCCCGGCCAGTTCCTCGGCACCAGCAACGCACACCTGGCCTATGAATTCGACTTGCCGCTGATCGGCACCATGGCCCACCAATGGCTGATGGTGCACCAGCAATTGGGGCGCCTGCGCGAAAGCCAGAACGCCGCACTGGAAAACTGGGTGCGCGAGTACCGCGGCCGTCTTGGCATGGCCCTGACCGATTGCATCAGCACCGATTTCTTCCTCAAGGATTTCGATCTGTACTTCGCCAAGCTCTACGACGGCCTGCGCCAGGATTCCGGGGACCCCATCGTGTGGGCCGACAAGGTGCTGGCCAGATACAAGGCGCTCGGTATCGACCCGATGACCAAAGACCTTATGTTCTCCGATGGTCTGAATTTCGAAAAATGCCTGCCGATCCTGCGGCATATCCGCGGCAAGGCCAGGTTCGGCTTCGGCATGGGCACCAGCCTTGCCTGTGATGTGGACGGCGTGGAGCCATTGAGTATCGTGATGAAGCTGGTGCGAGTACACGGCGAGCCGGTGGTGAAATTTTCCGATGACCCGGTCAAGAACGTCTGCGAAGACCCATCGTTCCTGCAGTACGCAGCACAGGTATTCAACGTTGGTAGCGTGGAGGCATGACATGCACACTCAAGAACGCATCGCCCGTGAGTTGAACGTCGACCGCTTGCTGGTTGCTGGTGGCGAGGCCCGGGAAATTCAACGACGCATCGATTTCATCAAGCGCGTGTTGCGCGCTTCTGCCTGCAAGGCGCTGGTACTGGGTATCAGCGGCGGTGTCGACTCATTGCTCGCAGGCCGCCTGTGCCAGCTGGCGGTGCAGCAACTGCGCGACGAAGACTACGCCGCGCGCTTTATCGCCATGCGTCTGCCCTACAAAACCCAGGGCGATGAACACGATGCCCAGGCCTCCCTGGATTTTATCCTGCCGGACCATGTCGACACCCTGGACATTGCCGTCAGTGTCGACGGCCTGATGGCCAACCTGGCCGCTGCGCAAGCCAGTGCCGCACAACGCGATTTCATCAAGGGCAATGTCAAGGCCCGCGCGCGCATGATCGCGCAGTATGCACTCGCCAACCTGCACAATGGCCTGGTGGTCGGCACCGACCAGGCGGCTGAAGCGCTGATGGGGTTCTTCACTAAATTCGGCGACGGCGCCTGCGACCTGGCGCCGTTGTCTGGCCTGACCAAATCCCAGGTGCGCCTGCTTGCCACCGCACTCGGTGCCCCGGCAAAACTGGCGCAAAAGCCGCCGACTGCCGATCTTGAAGAACTGGCACCGGGAAAACTCGATGAGGACGCCTACGGTTGCTCGTACGCCGAGATCGACGCGTACTTGATGGGCGAACCGGTGAGCGAGCGGGTGAGGGCGATTGTCGAGGCGGCATATGGCAAGACAGCGCATAAACGTGCGCTGCCGATTGCCCCGCAGTAGGCGCGGGCTGCAAGCCATATCAGGAAGTGTCTCGCCATGAAATGGAATTTTTCCTACATTATTGAAGGATGAGGATTCTTTACGCTCTGAGCTTTCAATGAGTTCAGGATCAACGGAATGGCTTCCAGCGTATTGAAAGCGAGTGACTCAATTGCTGGCGTCTTGCGCCGCTACCTGCCAGTGCTTCTCGGCACGACGGCCATGGCGATTTTGTCAGGCATCCTGGTGACGGTATTGGATGATTCGACCTATCTGCGCCGGTTCGATCCGTCGCTCAAAGCGCAGATGTCCGGGTGGAGTCTTGTCGCATTGGCGACTGTTGCCGTGTTTTCCAATGTCATGATGGTGTGCGGTCGGCGTTGGGCGGGTGTTGTCCTGGCAGGCTATTTTGCGATGTGTCTGATGCTGGTGGTACCGACCCTGCAGTACCATCCCCACACCTTGGCCTATACGTTGGGTGTCGTATGTCCGCTGTGCGGATTGCTGCTGCTCAATAGCGAACGCCACCGCGAGATGCGCCACTCGCTGCTCAAGCTACGTGTTCTGCGCCACGACGGCGGTCGGGCCGCAGATCGCTCCGCTTGACCCTGCACTTCGCCGGCCCTCGCAGGCGTTTGGTGGATAGTCCGATTCTGATGCGAAAACCCTATGTGTGTTTGGAACTGCACTGTTTCAGTTGCCACCAACAGGCAGCCGAACCGAGCGCTTGTTTGTTTGGCCAGGCCGTTGTTACGTCCAAGACATGAGGTGTTGCCATGATGAATACTTACTTAAACCAACCGTTCTATTCGCCTCCGCCCGTGCAGAACTACGAATTTCCCTCAGCGGGTAATGCGATGGCGAATATGCCCAGCGTAATGACCAGCAATTATTCCCACTCGGCCGTTGCAGACATGCTGCTGCAAAACTTCGAGTATTTCAGATCGCCTGGCAGTTCTTTCGCGTCTCGAGAGTCGCTGGCTGATGTGGCCAATCGTCCATTGGGGATGGGCGGTCATGATGATCAGATGACGTTGCTTGCCAGGGATATATTGGGTCGGCCCGGTCTCGCAAGCCTGTTTGACGGTGTTCAAAATGGCGCTCAGGAAGATGGCCTGATTAACCGCGAGGATATGCAACTGGCTATCGGTCAGTTGTCTCAGCAGGAGGCGGGCGGCTATTCCCCACTGTCAGGCAATCGATTTGCCGGAGGGAATAACGGCGCGATGCAACAGCAGAGAATAAATCAGCAATATTCTCCTCAGTTCAACGCGCAACCTGAATTCGGTGGGCCGCAAGGCATGCAAGGCTGGCAGGCGTCGCAGCCCCCGTCTTATATGGGTGTGCAAGGTAGCCAGCCATGGAGCCCGATGACGGCCGCAGGTCGACCCTATGCCAATGACAGTGACGAGGCGTTCTCGGCCAAGGTGCTTTCCCATTTCGGTGCCCTGCAAGATCCTTCACGAGGTAGCATCACGGATGAGTCGCTGAGCGCCGCTGCGTCGGGACATACCCTGGATGGACGGCCCATCAGTGCGGCCGATACTGCTGTCGCGCAGGAATTGATGGAGCGAGGACAACTGTTCAAGACACTGGATCAAGGCCGCAGTGGCGTGCTTGACGGCAGTATCTCCCGGCAGGACCTGGGGGATGCATCAAATACATTCAGGACGATGAGCGACGAAGGGCTGCTGCATGTCGTCAAAAATAATTTCAGACAGTTTACCGCCGGTGCGGATGACAAGTACGTCAATGTGAATGAGCTGAAAGAGGCGGCGGGTCTTACCCCGTCCACACGAACCTTCAGTCCGCAAGCGCGCGAAGTGGCCCTGGAATTGCTCAATCGTCCTGGCTTGTTGCGTGAGCTGGATATCGGCGTTCGGGAGGAGGGCAAGCCGGGCGCTGAAGACCAACGCTTTGATATGGTCAACATCGACCATATGATCGACCAGCAATCCTCCCGTGCGCCAAGCAAACCCTACGCCAGCGCGTATGCGGGTAACTTCTCCGTATCCGCCGGCGGGTAATATTTGCGGCTATCAAAGGCTGCTTTCCGGTAGGCGGATAGCAGCCGTCCCTGGCACCTGCCTCGTTGCACGCAACTACCTGCCCTCTGGAGTGGTCCATCGATCTCGGCGTACCATTGGCGGTTCAGCGCCAACAGCCTCAAGCGATTGACCACTCCACTGCCACCCAGGGGCCCAAACCATCATGGAAGTCACCCAGCAACGACCGTTGTGGCAGGTTTACCTGTTCTTTCTGGCACCGATGGTGCTCTCCAATTTTCTGCAAAGCTTCTCCGGTACGCTCAACGGTATCTATGTCGGGCAGATGCTCGGTACCCACGCGCTGGCGGCGGTGTCGGGCATGTTCCCCATCGTGTTTTTCTTCATCGCCCTGGTGATTGGCCTGGGTGCCGGCGCCTCGGTGCTGATCGGCCAGGCCTGGGGCGCCGGGGAGACTGGACTGGTCAAGGTGATCACCGGCGCCACGCTGACCCTGGGCGCACTGATAGGCTTGCTCGCGGCCGTACTGGGTGGGCTGTTTGCGCGCCCCGCGTTGCAGGCCCTGGGAACCCCCGTCGATGTGCTGGACGATGCGGTGGGCTACGCCCAGGTGATGATGCTGATCATGCCGCTGCTGCTGGTCTTTATCCTTTATACCCAGCTGCTGCGCGGCGTCAGCGACACGGTTTCGCCGTTGTTGGCGCTGATGGTATCGACCCTGGTGGGCTTGTTGCTGACGCCGGCGCTGATCCGCGGTTGGATCGGCCTGCCGCCCATGGGCATCCAGAGTGCGGCGTACGCCGGGCTGGCGGGGAATGCCCTGGCGATGCTGTTCCTGATTCTGCGCCTGCGCCACAAGCACCATGTGATGGCGCCGGATCGCGACATGCTCGCAGCCCTGCGCCTGGACCGGGTGATCCTCGGCAAGGTCCTGCGCATCGGGTTGCCTACCGGCTTGCAGATGGTGGTGCTGTCGTTGTCCGAATTGGTCATCCTGGCGCTGGTCAACGGCCATGGTTCCCAGGCAACGGCGGCGTACGGCGCGGTGACGCAGATCGTCAATTACGTGCAGTTTCCGGCGCTGTCGATTGCCATCACCGCCTCGATCCTGGGCGCGCAGGCCATTGGCGCCGGTCGCCTGGAGCGCATCGGGCCGATCCTGCGCACCGGGCTGTTGATCAATACCGGCCTCACCGGTGGCCTGATCGTGCTCGGCTACGGGTTGTCGCATTGGCTGCTGGGTCTGTTCATCACCGACGCCGCCGCGCGCGTCAACGCCGAGCACCTGTTGCATATCATGCTGTGGAGCATCCTGGTGTTCGGCTTCCAGGCCGTGATCGGCGGGATCATGCGTGCCAGCGGCGTGGTGCTGATGCCGGTCGCTATCTCGATTTTCTGTGTGCTGTGCGTGGAATTGCCGGTGGCGTACCTGTTCAATGCGCACTTTGGCCTGGAAGGCGTATGGATGGCATTTCCGGTGACTTACCTGGCGATGCTGGTGTTGCAGACAGCCTATTACCGCCTGGTATGGCGGCATAAGCAGATCAAGCGGCTGGTGTGATACAAGGTTGCCCCACCTAAGGACAGAAGGCGCTTTATCAATGGCAAATCCCTACGCCGCGTTGTTTCAGGTTCCCGGCGCTCGCGCTTTTGTCCTGGCGGGCATGCTGGCACGCATGCCGATATCCATGACCGGTATCGGCCTGATCACCATGCTCTCGCAGGTGCATGGCGGTTATGGCCTGGCGGGCTCGGTGGCGGCGGTGTTCGCGTTGGCCACGGCATTTTGTGCGCCGCAGGTGTCGCGTCTGGTGGACCGATACGGCCAGGGCAGGGTGCTGCCGATCGCCGCGCTGATCGGTGGGGGCGCGTTGTTGATGGTGCTGCTGTGCACGCGTGTGCAGGCGCCGAACTGGACGTTGTTCCTGTTCGCCGCGCTGGCCGGTTGCATGCCCAACATGTCGGCCATGGTGCGAGCGCGCTGGACAGAGTTGTACCGCGGTCAGCCCAGGCTGCAAACCGCGTTCGCCCTGGAGTCGGTGCTCGATGAGGTGTGCTTTATCATCGGCCCGCCCATTTCGGTCGGTCTGAGCGTGGTGCTGTTTGCCGAGGCCGGGCCTTTGGCGGCGGCGCTGTTGCTGGCGGTGGGCGTGACCACTTTCGTGCTGCAACGCGAGACCGAGCCGCCGGTGCACCCACGCCACGACCACCATGGACGCTGGCTGATCGCCTCGCCTTCGGTGCTGATCCTGATGACCCTGTTGCTGGCCATGGGTGTAATTGTCGGGGTGGTGGATGTGGTCAGCGTCGCCTTTGCCCAGCATCAGGGTCAACCCGCCGCGGCGAGTATCGTGCTGTCGGTCTACGCCATCGGCTCCTGCCTGGCCGGCCTGGCTTTCGGCACGCTCAAGCTCAAGGCCTCGTTGCCCCGGCAGTTTCTGTTCTGCGGCGTGGCCACGGCGTTGACCACCTTGCCGTTGCTGTGGGTGACCGATATTCCGGGCCTGGCCGTGGCGATCTTTATCTCCGGCCTGTTCTTCGCCCCGACCCTGATCGTGTCCATGGCGCTGGTGGAGCAAGTGGTCCCACCGAGCCGCCTCACTGAAGGCATGACCTGGCTGATCACCGGCCTGAGCATCGGCGTGGCGATTGGCGCCGCCAGCTCGGGCTGGATGATTGACCACTCCGGCGCCGCCAGCGGGTTCTGGGTGGCGCTGGCGGCGGGGTTGGTGGTGTTGGGTTCGGCCGTGCTGGGGTATCGGCGGTTGGGCAGTCAGCCAATCGCCGGGCAATGATGTTGTAAAAACTCATTCAGCGCCTGGCGTGTCAGATCGTTCAACGTCACTTTCTTGCGGGTCGCCGCCAGCGCTGCCGCCAAATGCAGATCATGACCCACGCGTACGTTGAACGAGCCCTTGCAAGGCTTTTCCGGCGTTTGCCCGAGGGCCTGGCAGGTGGCGAGGTAATCGTCCACCGCCTCTCTGAAGGCCGCGTCCAGCTCGGCGACGGTTTTGCCTTCGTAGCTCACCAACGCCTTGATGAACAGGATTTTGCCGAACAGGCAGTTGTCTTCGAGGCTGGCTTCGATGGAGCCGATGTAGCCTTTGTGTTTCAGCTGGTTGTTCACTGAATCAGTTCTCCTGATTTCAATTGTTCGATGATTTGGCGCCGAATGTAGTGTTTCAGTTCGTTGCCGGGGTGAGGCTTGTGCAGGGTAATCAGTGCACTGGGGTCGCCGATATCGAATTTGACCCGGCTTCCAGCCCCTTCAATCTGTGTGTAGCCCAGTCGGCGTAACAGCGTTACGAGTTCAGACCAGGTGAATGCCACGTGCTCATCGAGCAGTTTGGCGAGCAGCTTTTCATTTTTGGACACGGAGTTCCCTGCGTGTAACTAAATGTAGTTGCAAAAAGTGGTGTACGTCAATGCTAGCTTGGGTTGACGTGTCTTTCTCAAGATTGATGTAACCCTTGATGACACCTCGCTTGCAGCCCCCATTGCTCGCTAATTTTTCCCTCTGCGGTTCGTTTTATAGGGACGACGTGCCTTTGTGCTTCCTGCCTATTGCTCCGGACTCCAACAAATGAATGCTGAAGACTCCTTGAAACTTGCTCGCCGGTTTATCGGGTTGCCCCTGGAAAAGCGCCAAGTGTTCCTGCAGGCCCTGCAGAAAGAAGGCGTGGATTTTTCCCGGTTTCCGATTCCGGCGGGGGTGGAGGCAGAGGACCGCCAGGCGCTGTCCTACGCGCAGCAGCGCATGTGGTTTCTGTGGCAGTTGGACCCGGCCAGCGGCGCCTATAACCTGCCCGGCGCCGTACGCTTGAAGGGTGCGCTGAGCCTGGACTCCCTGGACCAGGCGTTCGCCAGCCTGGTGGCGCGCCACGAAACCTTGCGCACGGTGTTTCAGCGCCAGGCGGATGAGCGGCTGGCCCAGGTTCCAATCGAACCGTCAGGGGTAGTCGAGCACCTGGACCTCAGTAACTTGGCCCCCGCTGACCGTGAGCAGGCCGTCAACGCGTCGGCAACGCGTCAGTCGCTGTTGCCGTTCGACCTGGAACACGGCCCGCTGCTGCGCGTGCAACTGCTCAAGCTCGATGCACACGAGCACGTGTTGCTGCTGACCTTGCACCACATCGTCTCCGACGGTTGGTCGATGAATGTGTTGATCGACGAATTCATCCGTTTCTATGACGCTCACGAGCGCAACGAAGCGCCGCAATTGCCGGCGCTGGCGATCCAGTACAGCGACTACGCCCTCTGGCAGCGTCGCTGGCTGGAAGCCGGCGAGCAGGCGCGCCAGCTGCAATACTGGCAGGCGCGCCTGGGCGATGAACACCCGGTGCTGGAGCTGCCGACCGACCGTCCACGCCCGGCCATGCCCAGCTACCAGGGCACGCGCCACACCTTCGAGATCGACCCGGCGCTGGCCGCGCAATTGCGCACGTGCGCGCAAACGCACAACGTCACCTTGTTCATGCTGCTGCTCGGCGCGTTCAATGTGCTGCTGCATCGCTACACGGGGCAGGGCGATATACGCGTCGGTGTGCCCATCGCCAACCGCAATCGCACTGAAGTCGAAGGGCTGATCGGTTTCTTCGTCAATACCCAGGTGCTGCGCACCGAACTGACCGGACAAACCCGCGTCGCCGAACTGCTGCAAGGCATCAAGGAACACGCCCTGGGTGCCCAGGCGCATCAGGAATTGCCGTTCGAACGCTTGGTGGAAGCCTTGAAAGTCGAGCGTAGCCTGAGCCATACGCCGCTGTTCCAGGTGATGTACAACCATCAGCCGGTGGTGGCGGACATCGCCTCCGTCAGCACCGCATCCGGCCTGGAACTGGCCCTGGTGGAATGGCAGGGTCGCACCACGCAGTTCGACCTAACCCTCGACACCTATGAAAAATCAGGCACCCTGCATGCCGCGCTGACATACGCCAACGACCTGTTCGATGCGCCTTCCATCCAGCGCATGGCCCGCCATTGGATCAGCCTGTTGCAGGCGATGGTGGCGGACGGTGAACAGCGCATCGGCGAGTTGCCGATGCTGGGCGCTGACGAGCAGCAGGTATTGGTCAAGGCCTGGAACCACACCGCCGCGCCGTACCCGACCGAACGCGCGATCCATCACCTGATTGAAGACCAGGCCCAACGTACGCCGGATGCGCCGGCGCTGGTATTCGGTGAGGTCACCCTGACCTATGCCCAGCTTGACGCGCGCGCCAACCGGTTAGCCCATGCATTGCGCGAGCGAGGCGTCGGCCCGGATGTGCTGGTGGGGATCTGTGTCGAGCGTTCCATCGACATGGTCGTGGGCCTGTTGGCCATCCTCAAGGCAGGCGGCGCCTACGTCCCGCTGGACCCGGAATACCCTGGGGAACGCCTGGCCTACATGATCGACGACAGCGGCATCACGCTGCTGCTCAGCCAGCAAAACCTGTTGGCGCGACTGCCGACCGCAGGCATCCAGGTGATAGCCCTGGACCAGCCCGCCGACTGGCTCGACGCCTACAGCAGCGAGTCCCCGAACGTCACCCTCCATGGGTTGAACCTGGCCTATGTGATCTACACCTCCGGCTCCACCGGCAAGCCCAAGGGCGCCGGTAACAGCCATCGTGCGCTGGTCAACCGCCTGTGCTGGATGCAGCAGGCCTACGCACTCGATGGCAGCGACGCGGTGCTGCAGAAAACGCCGTTCAGCTTCGACGTTTCGGTGTGGGAGTTTTTCTGGCCGCTGATGACCGGCGCGCGCCTGGTGGTAGCCGCACCGGGAGAGCACCGTGAACCGGCCCGCCTGATCGAGACCATCGAGCGGCACGCCATCACCACCCTGCATTTCGTGCCGTCCATGTTGCAGGCGTTCATCCATGAGCCAGGTGTAGGCGCCTGCGCCAGCCTCAAGCGCATTGTCTGCAGCGGCGAAGCCTTGCCGTTGGACGCGCAACTGCAGGTGTTCGCCAAGCTGGCGAATGCGGCCTTGTACAACCTCTACGGCCCAACCGAAGCCGCGATCGACGTGACCCACTGGACCTGCATCGACGAAGGCGCCGACAGCGTGCCGATTGGCCGGCCGATCGCCAACCTCGGCACCTACGTGCTCGATGCCCAGCTCAACCCGGTACCGGCCGGTGTTGCGGGTGAGCTGTACCTGGGCGGCACCGGTCTGGCGCGCAGCTACCATCGTCGCCCGGCGCTGACCGCCGAGCGCTTTGTGCCGAGCCCCTTCGTGGCCGCTGAGCGCCTGTACCGTACCGGCGACCGTGTGCGTCAGCGCGCCGATGGGGTGATCGAATACCTCGGCCGCCTCGACCACCAGGTCAAGCTGCGCGGCTTGCGCATCGAACTGGGCGAGATCGAAACACGCTTGATGCAGCACCCGCAGGTGCGCGAAGCAGTGGTCCTGGTACAGGGCGGCAAGCAGCTGGTGGCCTATCTGGTCCTTGAAAGCGAGGCCGTCGGCGACCTCAAGGCCTGGCTGCTCCACAGCCTGCCGGAATACATGGTGCCGACCCATTTCATCACCCTGGCCAGGCTGCCGGTGACCGCCAACGGCAAGCTCGATCGCAAGGCGCTGCCACTGCCGGACACTGCGCCGCAGCAGGCTTTCGCCGCGCCTGAAAACCCCCTGCAACAAGCCTTGGCCGCGATCTGGAGCAGTGTGCTAGGCATCGAAGCCGTAGGCCTGGACGATAACTTTTTCGAGCTGGGCGGCGATTCGATCATTTCCATCCAGGTGGTCAGCCGTGCCCGTCAGGCCGGTATCCGCCTCAGCCCGCGCGACCTGTTCCAATACCAGAGCGTGCGCAGCCTGGCGCTGGTGGCGAGCTTCGATGAGCTCAATGCGATCGATCAAGGCCCGGTCAGCGGTGAGGTCATCCTGACGCCGGTGCAGCAGGGCTTTTTCGCCCAGACCATCCCGGCGCGTCAGCATTGGAACCAGTCATTGCTGCTGACGCCGCGTGAAACCCTGGAGTTCTCTCGACTCGATGCGGCGGTGATGCAATTGATCCGGCATCACGACGCCCTGCGTCTGCGCTTCGTGGCGCAGGCCGAGGGTTGGCAACAGCATCACGCCGCGCAGGTCGGCGCATCGGTGTTGTGGCAGGCCCGTGCCGGCAGCGACGCCGAATTCGCCGCGCTGTGCGATGAGGCCCAGCGCAGCCTGGACCTGGAGCACGGCCCGCTGCTGCGCGCCGCCCTGGTCGACATGGCCGACGGTACCCAGCGCTTGCTGTTGGTGGTGCACCATTTGGTGGTGGATGGCGTGTCCTGGCGCATCCTGCTGGAAGACCTGCAACAGGCTTATCGCGAACAGACATTGCCGGCAAAGACCAGCGCCTACCAGCACTGGGCGCAGCGCCTGCAAGACCACGCGCAGGCCCTCGATCACCAACTGCCGTACTGGCAGGCGCAATCCATCGATGCCGAGTTGCCCTGTGATCACCCCGAGGGTGGCCTGCAAAATCGCCTGGGCGCCAAGCTTGAAACGCGCCTCGATGCCGAGCACACGCGCCAGTTGTTGCAAGAGGCGCCGGCGGCCTATCGCACCCAGGTCAATGACCTGTTGCTCACCGCCCTGGCACGGGTGGTCAGCCGTTGGAGCGGTCAACCCGCCGCGCTGATCCAGCTGGAAGGACATGGTCGCGAAGACCTGTTCGATGGCATCGACCTGACCCGCACCGTCGGCTGGTTCACCAGTCTGTTTCCATTGCGCCTGCAAGCCGATGGCGAGCTGTCCGGTGCAATCAAGGCGGTCAAGGAGCAACTGCGCGCCGTCCCCGACAAGGGCCTGGGCTATGGCCTGCTGCGCTACCTCGGCGCGCCGCAAGCGCGCGAATCCCTGGCCGGGCTGGCCGCGCCACGCATCACCTTCAACTACCTGGGCCAGTTCGACCGCCAGTTCGATGAGTCGGCGCTGTTCGTACCGGCCGGCGAGGGCAGTGGCCAGGCTCAGGACCCCGAGGCGCCGCTGGCCAACTGGCTGACGGTGGAAGGGCAGGTGTATGGCGGTGAGTTGGCCTTACAGTGGGGCTTCAGTCGCGAGATGTTCGAACCCTCGACCATCCAGCGCCTGGCGGACGAATACGCCGCTGAACTCAAGACCCTGATCGAACATTGCTGTGCCACGCCGGCCGGGCAGGTCACGCCATCGGATTTCCCCCTGGCACGCGTCACCCAGGCGCAACTGGATGCATTGCCGGTGGCCGGGCCGGCCATCGCAGACCTTTACCCCTTGTCGCCGATGCAGCAGGGCATGCTGTTCCACACGCTGTTGGAACCCGAGGCCCAGGCCTATATCAACCAGCTGCGCCTGGACATCGACGGCCTCGACCTGCTTGCGTTCGGGCGCGCCTGGCAGGCCGCGCTGGACCGTCACGACATCCTGCGCAGCAGCTTCCATTGGCTGGGCCTGGACAGCGCGCATCAAGTGATTCGCCGCCAGGTCGACCTGCAACTGCAAGTGATTGAAGACCCCCGCGCCGATTTCGATGCACTGGCCAACGCCGAGCGTACACGCGGCTTCGAACTCAATGCCGCGCCGCTGTTTCGCCTGGTGCTGGTGCGTGGCGCGGGCACGACCTGGCAGCTGATTTTCACCAGCCACCACATCCTGATGGATGGCTGGAGCAACGCCCAGTTGCTCGGCGAAGTGCTTGCTCATTACGCGGCCCAGGCCGTGCCTGCACCGCTTGGGCAATTTCGAGATTACCTGGGCTGGCTGCAACAGCAAGGCAACGGCGAAGCATTCTGGAAAGCCGAGCTGGCGCCATTGCCGGCGCCGACCCGGTTGGCCCAGGCGCTGCGCGCGCCGGTTGACGGTGCGGGGACTGCAGAGCATCACGTCGTGTTGGGCAGTGACTTCACCCAGCGCCTCGGTGAGTTCGCCCGCCAACATAAAGTGACCCTCAACACCCTGTTGCAGGGCGCCTGGAGCCTGCTGCTGCAACGCTACACCGGGCAGGCTTGCGTGGCTTTCGGCGCCACCGTGGCCGGGCGTTCCGCGCCGTTGCCGGGGATCGAGCAGCAGTTGGGCCTGTTCATCAATACCTTGCCGATCATCAGCGCCGCCTCGCCGGCGCAATCCGCCGCCAGTTGGCTCAGCCAGTTGCAGGCGCAGAACCTCAGCCTGCGTGATCACGAGCATGTGCCGCTCTATGACATTCAGGGCTGGGCCGGCCAGCAAGGCGCCGCGCTGTTCGACACGCTGCTGGTGTTTGAAAACTTCCCGGTGGCCGAAGCCCTGAAACAAGGCGCGCCGGCCGGCCTGACCTTCGGGCCGCTGCATAACCATGAGCGCACCCATTACCCATTGACCCTTGGCATCGAACTGGGCACCGGACTGGGCCTGGAGTTCAGCTACGACCGCGCGCAGTTCAGCGCGTCTCAGGTCACGCGGCTGGGGGACAACCTGCACCATCTGCTGGCGCAACTGTTGGCCGACGCTCACGTCTCCCTGGGCAATCTGCGCCTGCTCGACGCCCCCGCGCAGCGCGACGTG
>NZ_CVTO01000145.1:123538-191244 GCF_900004715.1 Pseudomonas sp. 24 E 13 | reverse complement strand
AGGAAGGGCAGTTTGAAATCAACCTCGAAGACGACATCGTCGCCGCGTGCCTGATGTGCCGCGACGGCCAAGTCATCCGCAAAAACGCCTAAGCAGGGATTCAGACGATGGAAGAGCTTATCTCCCCCGGTATCTACAACCTGATCATCTTTGTGCTGGCGATTTATGTCGGTTACCACGTGGTCTGGAACGTGACACCCGCGCTGCACACGCCGTTGATGGCCGTAACCAACGCCATTTCGGCAATCGTGATCGTCGGCGCCATGCTCGCCGCCGCCCTCACGGTCACACCGCTGGGCAAGACCATGGGCACCCTGGCTGTGGCCCTGGCGGCGGTCAATGTGTTTGGTGGTTTCCTGGTCACCCGGCGAATGCTTGAGATGTTCAAGAAAAAAGCCCCGAAAGTAAAAGAAGAGGCGCCCAAGTAATGAGCATGAACCTCGTCACGACGCTCTACCTGATTGCGTCGATCTGCTTCATCCAGGCCCTCAAAGGCCTCTCGCACCCGACCACTTCGCGGCGCGGCAACCTGTTCGGCATGCTCGGCATGGCGCTGGCGGTACTCACCACCGTTGGCCTCATCTATAAGCTCGGCGCTGAGCTGGCGACGGCCGGTATCGGCTATGTGATCGTCGGCCTGCTGATCGGCGGCACCGCCGGCTCGGTCATGGCCAAGCGCGTCGAAATGACCAAGATGCCGGAACTGGTCGCGTTCATGCACAGCATGATCGGCCTGGCTGCGGTATTCATCGCCATCGCGGCGGTCGTCGAACCGCAATCGCTGGGTATCGTCAAGCACCTGGGCGACGCCATTCCTGCGGGCAACCGCCTGGAACTGTTCCTGGGTGCCGCCATCGGTGCAATTACCTTCTCCGGTTCGGTGATCGCTTTCGGCAAGCTCTCCGGCAAGTACAAGTTCCGCCTGTTCCAGGGCGCATCGGTGCAGTTCGGCGGCCAGCACAAGCTCAACCTGGTGTTGGGCCTGCTGACGCTGGGCCTGGGCCTGGCCTTCATGTTCACCGGCAACCTCACGGCCTTCGCCGTGATGCTGGCCCTGGCCTTTGTACTGGGCGTGCTGATCATCATCCCCATCGGCGGCGCCGACATGCCGGTGGTTGTCTCGATGCTCAACAGCTACTCCGGCTGGGCAGCGGCAGGGATCGGCTTCTCGCTGAACAACTCGATGCTGATCATCGCCGGCTCCCTGGTGGGCTCCAGCGGCGCGATCCTGTCGTACATCATGTGCAAGGCCATGAACCGCTCCTTCTTCAATGTGCTGCTCGGCGGCTTCGGCAATGCGCCGGACGCCGGTGCTGCGGCAGGTTCCAAGGAAGCACGCCCGGTGAAGTCCGGCTCGGCCGACGATGCGACTTTCCTGCTGACCAACGCCGACACCGTGATCATCGTGCCGGGTTACGGCCTGGCCGTGGCTCGGGCGCAACACGCGCTCAAGGAACTGACCGAGAAGCTGACTCATCGCGGTGTGACGGTAAAGTACGCGATCCACCCTGTGGCGGGCCGTATGCCCGGGCACATGAACGTACTGCTGGCCGAGGCCGAAGTGCCGTACGACCAGGTGTTCGAGATGGAAGACATCAACTCCGAGTTCGGTCAGGCCGACGTGGTACTGGTGCTGGGCGCGAACGACGTGGTCAACCCGGCCGCCAAGAACGATCCGAACTCACCGATCGCCGGCATGCCGATCCTTGAAGCGTTCAAGGCCAAGACCATCATCGTCAACAAGCGCTCGATGGCCAGCGGCTACGCAGGCCTGGACAACGAATTGTTCTACCTGGACAAGACCATGATGGTCTTCGGTGATGCCAAAAAGGTTATCGAAGATATGGTCAAAGCTGTCGAATAACACTGCGCCAGCGCAATACCCGAAACCCTGGCCTGAGATAGGCTGGGGTTTTTTCGTTCCCATGCTCTGCGTGGGAATGCAGCCAGGGATGCTCTGCGTCCCGCTTTGCACACTCCGATGAAACCCGACCAAAGGCTCTAAATCGCCACTCGGCATTCGACCATGGTAGCGGGCCGAAACTTTTTGAAATCACTACACTGCCCAACTTGCTTCCGCAGCCTGAGATAACCATTCATGTACCGTGATCGTATCCGCTTGCCTTCGTTGTTGAACAAGGTCATGAGCGCGGCAGACGCCGCTGCACTGATCGAGGACGGCATGACCGTCGGCATGAGCGGCTTCACCCGCGCCGGTGAAGCCAAGGCCGTCCCCCATGCCCTGGCCGAGCGCGCCAAGACGTCACCGCTGAAAATCACCCTGATGACCGGTGCCAGCCTGGGCAACGACCTGGACAAGCAATTGACCGAAGCCGGCGTGCTGTCACGCCGCATGCCGTTCCAGGTCGATAGCACCTTGCGCAAGGCAATCAACGCCGGCGAAGTGATGTTTATCGATCAGCACCTGTCGGAAACCGTCGAGCAACTGCGCAACAACCAGCTCAAGTTGCCGGACATCGCCGTGATTGAAGCCGTCGCCATCACCGAACAAGGCCATATCGTGCCCACCACCTCGGTGGGCAACTCTGCCAGCTTCGCGATTTTTGCCAAGCAAGTCATCGTCGAGATCAACCTGGCGCACAACCCGAACCTGGAGGGGCTGCACGACATTTATATCCCTTCCTATCGGCCAACTCGCACGCCGATTCCGCTGGTCAAAGTCGACGATCGTATTGGCAGCCCGGCGATTCCCATCCCGCCCGAGAAAATCGTCGCCATTGTGATCACCAACCAGGCCGATTCCGCCTCCACCGTGACGCCACCCGACAGCGACACCCAGGGCATCGCCAACCACCTGATCAACTTTCTGAAACAGGAAGTCGATGCCGGGCGTATGACCAACAAGCTCGGCCCGCTGCAGGCCGGTATCGGCAACATCGCCAACGCAGTGATGTGCGGCTTGATTGACTCGCCGTTCGAAGACTTGACCATGTATTCGGAAGTGCTGCAGGACTCGACGTTCGACCTGATCGACGCGGGCAAGCTGAGCTTCGCCTCCGGCAGCTCGATTACCCTGTCGGAGCGGCGCAATGCCGATGTGTTCGGCAATCTTGCGCACTACAAGGACAAGCTGGTGCTGCGCCCGCAGGAAATCTCCAACCATCCTGAAGTGGTGCGCCGCCTGGGCATCATCGGCATCAATACAGCGCTGGAGTTCGATATCTACGGCAACGTCAATTCCACCCACGTCTGCGGCACGCGGATGATGAACGGTATTGGCGGCTCCGGGGACTTTGCGCGCAATGCGCACCTGGCGATTTTCGTGACCAAGTCGATTGCCAAGGGCGGCGCGATTTCAAGCGTGGTGCCGATGGTCAGCCATGTGGACCATACCGAACATGACGTCGACATCCTGGTGACCGAAGTGGGCCTGGCGGACTTGCGTGGCCTGGCACCCCGCGAGCGTGCCCGCGTGATCATCGACAACTGTGTGCACCCGGTGTATCGCGACGCACTGAACGGCTACTTCGTTGCCGCCTGCGCTATCGGCGGGCATACCCCGCATATCCTGCGCGACGCACTGAGCTGGCACATTAACCTGGAAGAAACCGGGCACATGCTCAAGGCTTGAGGGATATACAACCGGGTTGGTGCCAATACAGTTTCATCGGCCCGGTGTTTGATCGCTATATCTATCAAAAACTGTACTGCTGTACCGGTAATTTCCTACAGAAATATCCCACGACCCTCGTCGAAAAAGCCGATTTCGCACCGTTACGGTGCGCACAGGTACAGTTGCCCCCATTTCGTACCGTACAGCCTCTATAAACAGTTAACTGGCCCCTCACAATACAGGTGAACTGTATCTAGAGAGTCTTGCGTGCGAGGAGGATCATTGGCATCAGTTAAACCACTACCTAATCCCGCCACAAGCGGAAGGATGTCATCATGGAACGTACACTCAGTTCCGAACTGTTCTTCGAAGAAAAAGCTGTTAACACCCAGGCTTCCCTGCCTTTGCGCGTTCTCGCCAACCTGATGTTGTGGCAGCGCCGCATCTCCAGCCGCCACCAATTGGCTCGTCTGGATTCGCGTCTGCTGGCTGATGCCGGTATCAGCGAAGCTCAACGCTACGAAGAGCTGAGCAAGCCGTTCTGGCGCTGATTGGCGCTCGCTGGCCCTGACCCGCCGGGTCCACCGCCAGCACTCTGATTTGTCAAAGCAAAGCCCGCCCCGGGTAACCGGAGGCGGGCTTTGTTGTATCTGGATATGGGAACCGGAAACAGCAGCCATCTACCGGACCAGTACAGTTTTCTTATTTATAAATAAAACCACAACAGTTAACCGCAGGCTTCCGAATGAGCAAGCGGTGACCTAATATCCAGTCACCACGTGGCGAACCTTGTAGAACGGGCGTCAGATGCCCAATTGCCCAACGTCCGTTTCACTGTGGCGGTTCTACGCCACCTTATTTGCTCATCTACAGGAGTCACCCCATGTCCCGTCTTCGCCTGCTGTGCACCGCCGCCCTGTTGGCCGTTGCTGCCAACGCTAACGCGAGCAGCTTTATCGTTACCACCGATTCGATCGTCGGCGCACTGAAAGCCACCTCCGACGCCACGTCCGATGCCACCTCCTCCCTGCGCGACAACAAGGTGGTGCGAGCCGCCCGTGACGACGCGGCCAGCTTTGTCGCAAGCGAAGGCGCCATCCGTGGTGTGAAACTGGAAAGCGCACTGGCGCAGATCCGCCAGCAGGCACCGCAATTGAACACTGCCACTGACGCTCAATTGGCCCAGGCAATCCTGGCGATCTAACGCCAGGGCCGGCAGGAAGGGCCGTCACTGCACTGGCTCTCACCCGGTCATTGCGCTAGCCTTGGCGCTCGTTTTCAGTTGTCGAGTGCCATGGCTTTTTCATACCGCCTGTTGATTGTTCCAGTAATGCTCTGTGCCTGCTGGGCACCATTGGCTTCGGCCTTTGACGTCTCTGTTCAGAGCACCGTTGCCAGCGCGTACGCCACCAGCAAGGTGACGTCTGCGCCGTTTGATAACAAGTTGGTCCGGGTCGCCAGGGATGATGCTGCTGCTTTCATTGCCACAGACGGCCAATGGCGGGGCGCACGCCTGGAGTCCGCGCTGGATTACCTGCGCCGCACCCAGCCAAAACTTCATGCAAGCGACCTTGAACTGGCGCAGGCAATTCTCGTCCAATAATCATCTTTGTATAGCCATCTTTGTATTGGAGTCACCCCATGCGTAGCCCGTTGATCGTCGCCGCCCTCGGCCTGCTGTTTCTGGCTGATGTCGCCCAGGCGCAAACCCTGAAGGCCACCAGCAACATCGTGGTTCGCGCTTCGGCGCGCACCATTGATTTCACCTCTGACACCACCACCTCGATCCGCGATTCCAAGATCGTGCGCGAAGCCCATGATGATGCCGCCAGTTTCGTCGCCACCCATGGCGAGATCCGTGGCGCGCAACTCGAGGCCGCCTTTGAAACCCTGCGCACCCGCGTACCAGAAGCCCGTGATGCCAGCGACCAGACGCTCGCCGAAGCTATCCTCGCTCTGTGAGGCGAATCAAGGCCTGGCTCCTGGCCGGGGCTGTGCTGCTGTGTGCCGGTGCGGCCCAGGCCAGCCTGCAACTGCAGCTCAAGACCGATGGCCTGAGCCCGGCTGAACAGCAGGCCAGCCAGGCATTGCTCGATGAAGCGATGGGCGCCCTGCCGCCGCGCTTCATCGAGCAGCTGGACCGCCGCATCGAGGTCGGCTGGACCGACAAGATGCCTGAAAACGCTTACGGCCAGGCCTCCCTGGTGTCCGAGCTGGACCTCAACCGAAACCTGCTGGCCAGCCTGACCGACGGCAGCGCCGCCACCCGCAAAACCAACCGCCCCCACGGCACCGTGCGCCGGGAAATGCTCGCCACTGTGCTGCATGAACTGACCCACATCTATGACCGTGCGCGCCTGTGGTCCAAAGACGAGCGCGCCCTGATCCAGCGCTGCAGCCGCCAGAACAACATCACCGGCCTGATTGGCCTGCCCGATCAATGCCGTGGCCAGAACGACCGTCGCTTCACCCTGAGTGACGACCCTCGCCTGCTGGACCTCGCCGGCTGGCCGCAATATGTCGGCCGTCGCGGCGAACGCGAGCAGCACAACAACCAGGTGGTTCGCAGCCCGGATATCTACGAAACCACCAGCCCGCTGGAATTCGTCGCGGTCAACATGGAGTACTTCCTCCTCGACCCCAGCTACGCCTGTCGCCGTCCCGCGCTGGCGCGCTATTACAAGGAACATTTCGGCTGGGCGCCGCCGGGGCAGGATAAGTGCGGCAATACCTACGCCTTTCTGAACGCCGGCAACGATTTCGCCAAGACCCCGCTCGGCCAGATCGACCCGGAACGTGTGTACGAAATTGACTACCTGCTCGCCGAAGCCAACCAGAATCTGGTGAGCCGCTGGGGCCATAGCATGCTGCGCCTGGTGATCTGCGCGCCCGGCCGTCCTCGCGGGCCGGATTGCCGGCTGGACCTGGATCAGCACCTGGTGCTGTCCTACCGCGCCTTCGTCGGTGACGTACAGCTGTCGAGCTGGGATGGCCTGGTGGGCAAATACCCGTCGCGACTGTTTGTCCTGCCGCTGGCCCAAGTCATCGACGAGTACACCAAGACCGAACTGCGTGGCCTGGCGTCAGTGCCGCTCAAGCTCAATCGCCAGGAAATCAACGAAACAGTCGAACACGCCGCCGAGATGCACTGGAGCTACGACGGCAACTACTTCTTCATTTCCAACAACTGTGCGGTGGAAAGCTTGAAGCTGTTGCGCAGTGGCAGCGCCAACCCGCAATTGACCGGCCTGGACAACATCACCCCCAACGGCTTGCTGGAGGTGCTCAGCGCACGCGGGTTGGCCGACACCAGCGTACTGAATGACAAGCGCGAAGCGTTGCGCCTGGGCTATCACTTTGACTCGTTCCGCGAGCGCTACCAGGCGATGTTCGATGTACTGCGCAAGCGCCTGCCGATCAAGCAGACCCAAGTCGAAGACTGGCTGTCGCTGAATGCGCAGGAGCGCCGCCAATGGTTCAGCCAGGCCGACTTGCGAACCAGCGCCGCGCTGCTGTTGCTGGAGCAGGCCAGCTTTCGCAAACAATTGATGCTCGCCCAGGACGAAGTCAAACAACGCTACCTCAATGCGCGGGAGCTGAAGAACGGTGGCATGGAAAAAGCCAACAACACGTTGCAGCAAATCCTCGCCAACAGCGGCTTCCTCAGTCGCCCCGCCGAATTGCTCGACAGTGGCGGCTACGGCCTGCCGCAGCCTTCGGAGGCCAAGCGGCTGGAATCGGAAAGTGCCGAGCGCCAGAAGCAACTGCAATCGCTGACCGGCGAGCTGGATAAAGAAGTCAGGGCGCTGCTCGATCCGTCCCGCGCTGCCGAGATTGCCGCTTGCGAAGCCAATCTCAAGCAAATGGGCGAACACCTGCGAGCGTTGCATAAAGCGGCCGGCGGCCTCGAACTGCCGTAAACACTCAGCGAATCAAGTAATTCCAATGTGGGAGGGGGCTTGCCCCCTCCCACATTTTTTTATCCGCATAAGCCTCAAGACCGAATGTCACCTGTTTTCCCGGCGAAAGCTGGCTGAAAGCTTACCCGTCTAGGATCGCCCCACTGTCGGCAATAGACCGACTGTTAACAACAACAATGGTGATTCCCGATGTCCGCCCGTACCCGTCTGTTTTTCCCTACTCCCCCCGTACGCCTCGTGCCTTTCGTTCTGCGCTGACCCCACCCGGTTCGCCATTCCCTAGCCGCGCTACGCCTGGAGTATTCCTATGCTGACTTTCCTTGGCTTTGCCATGGTCATCACGTTCATGTTCCTGATCATGACCAAGCGCCTGTCTGCGCTGATCGCCTTGATCATCGTGCCGATCCTGTTCGCGCTGTTCGGCGGCTTCGCGCCGAAGATCGGCCCGATGATGCTCGAAGGCATCACCAAGCTCGCGCCGACCGGCGTGATGCTGATGTTTGCCATCCTCTACTTTGCCCTGATGATCGACTCCGGCCTGTTCGACCCGGCCGTGCGCAAGATTCTCAAGATGGTCAAGGGCGACCCGCTGAAAGTCTCGGTCGGCACCGCCGTGCTGGCCCTGGTGGTGTCCCTCGACGGTGACGGCGCCACCACGTACATGATCTGCGTCGCTGCGATGCTGCCGCTGTACAAGCGCATCGGCATGAGCCCGCGCATCATGGCCGGCCTGATTATTCTTGCCGGTGGCGTGATGAACATGACCCCCTGGGGCGGCCCAACCGCTCGCGCCGCCAGCGCGCTGCATGTGGACCCCTCGGACATCTTCGTACCGATGATCCCGGCCATGGCGGCCGGCGTGGTAGCGATCCTGGCGATTGCCTATATGTACGGCAAGCGCGAGCGTGCACGCCTGGGTGAACTGCATCTGCAAGGCGACGAGATCGACCACAGCGAAATCAGCGTGTCGCAATTTCCCGACGCCCGCCGTCCGAAGCTGATCTGGTTCAACGGCGCGCTGACGCTTGCCCTGATGTGCACGCTGATCGCCGGCCTGCTGCCGCTGCCCGTGCTGTTCATGGTGGCGTTCAGTATCGCGATGATCGTCAACTACCCATGCCTGCAACAGCAGAAAGACCGCGTCGCCGCGCACGCCGGCAGCGTATTGGCGGTGGTCGGGCTGATCTTCGCCGCCGGCATCTTTACTGGCATCCTGTCGGGCACCGGCATGGTCGACGCCATGTCCAAGAGCCTGCTGGCGGTTATCCCTGAAGCCTTGGGACCGTACCTGGCGGTCATCACGGCGCTGGTGAGCATGCCGTTTACCTTCTTCATGTCCAACGATGCGTTCTACTATGGCGTGCTGCCCGTGCTGGCCGAAGCTGCCAGCCACTACGGCATCACCGCCGTGGAGATGGCGCGTGCGTCGATCGTCGGGCAACCGGTGCATCTGCTCAGCCCACTGGTACCCTCCACCTACTTGCTGGTCGCCCTGGCAGGTATCGAGTTTGGTGATCACCAGCGCTTCACCCTCAAGTGGGCAGTGCTGGTATGCCTGTGCATAATGTTCGCCGCGCTGCTGATGGGGATTTTTCCGCTGTTCAGCACTCTATAATCGTACCGACTCACTCACCGCGCGGCGCTACAGTCCGCGCGGTCTAACACTTGCTCAAAGGAATACACATGGAATGGCTGACCAATCCGGAAATCTGGATTGCCTTCTTCACCCTGACGGCGCTCGAGATCGTCCTGGGCATCGATAACATCATCATGATTTCGATCCTGGTCAGCCGCATGCCCAAGCACATGCAGGCGCGCACCCGGATCTTCGGCCTCGCCCTGGCGATGGTCACGCGCATCCTGTTGCTGCTGTCGATCACCTGGGTCATGCAACTGACCGCCGACCTGTTCGTGGTCTTCGGCCAGGGCATCTCCGGTCGCGACCTGATCCTGTTCTTCGGTGGCTTGTTCCTGCTGTGGAAAAGCTCCCAGGAGATGTACCACGCCCTGGAAGGTGAAGACGAAACCCACGACGAGCCGGGTGGCAAGGGTGGCAAGTTCATCTACACCATCATCCAGATCGCGATCATCGACATCGTGTTCTCCCTGGACTCGGTCATCACCGCCGTCGGCATGGTTTCCCATGTGCCGGTCATGGTCGCCGCCATCGTGGTTGCCGTATTGGTGATGATGCTGGCCGCCGGCACCATCAGCGAATTTATCGACAAGCACCCGTCGCTGAAGATGCTGGCGCTGTCGTTCCTGCTGGTGGTGGGTACCGTGCTGATCGCCGAATCCTTCGACGTTCACGTGCCAAAAGGCTACGTCTACTTCGCCATGGCGTTCTCGCTGGCGGTGGAAGCGGTGAACATCAAGATGCGCACCGCCATCGCGAAAAAGAAGAAGCAGCAGGATCCGGTAAAACTGCGCAAAGATATCCCGGGTCAGTAAATTCAACCCGCTGTCGATCATTCCCACGCTCCGCGTGGGAATGCCGCCTCGGACGCTTCGCGTCCCGATCTTCATGACAGTTTTGTTTCAATCCCGCGTTCAGCTATGCGATGCTGGCGCAGAGTCCATTCGCCAACTACAGCTTAACCACAAGACGTAGAACGGCACGCGGCAACTTTCCTTCGCTCCTGCTGGAGCTCACCCACACGGGGGGCCGAGCATGCTGACCTTGCTCAATCTGCTTTCCGCCGTGACCCTGCTGATCTGGGGCACGCACATCGTCCGTACCGGCATCCTGCGGGTCTACGGCTCCAACTTGCGCCAAGTCATCGGGCAGAACATGTCCAAGCGCTGGCTGGCGTTTGTCGCCGGTATTCTGGTGACGGCCATGGTGCAGAGCAGCAATGCCACGGCAATGCTGGTGACATCCTTTGTCGGCCAGGGGTTGATGAGCCTTACGCCCGCCCTGGCCACCATGCTCGGCGCCGACGTCGGTACCGCGCTGATGGCGCGGGTGCTGACCTTTGACCTGTCGTGGTTGTCACCGCTGCTGATCTTCCTCGGGGTGATTTTTTTCCTGTCGCGCAAACAGACGCGGGCAGGGCAGTTGGGCCGGGTCGGGATCGGCCTCGGGCTGATCATTCTGGCCCTGCAATTGATCGTCGAAGCCGCCGGGCCGATTACCCATGCCCAGGGCGTCAAAGTCATCTTCGCTTCGCTGACCGGCGACATCCTGCTCGACGCCCTGGTCGGTGCGCTGTTCGCGATGATTTCCTACTCCAGCCTCGCCGCAGTGCTGCTTACGGCAACCCTGGCCGGTGCCGGCGTGATCGGTCTGCACGTGGCCATCGGCCTGGTCATCGGTGCCAACATCGGCAGTGGCATCCTGGCCTTTCTCAGCACCAGCATGCAGAACACCGCCGGGCGGCAGGTCGCCCTGGGCAGCCTGTTGTACAAATTGATCGGCCTGCTGTTGATCATTCCGGTACTCGACCCACTCGTCCGCTGGATGGACGGCCTGGACTACAGCACCCAAGGCATGGTCATCACCTTTCACCTGCTCTACAACGTCAGCCGCTGCCTGATCCTGTTGCCCACTATCGGCCCGATGGCGCGGCTGTGCGAATGGCTGCTGCCGGAGCGTCCCGAGACCAACGGCAAAGCCAAGCCGCGCCATCTGGACCTGGCCTCGCTGAACACGCCGAGCCTGGCGCTGGCCAACGCCGCCCGCGAAACCCTGCGGCTCGGCGACCTGATCGACAACATGCTCACCTCGATGCAGGAAGTGCTGCGCGGCAACCAAACCGCCATTACCCAGCAAATGCGCAGCCTCAGCGATGACGTCGAGGCGCTTTATAGCGCGATCAAACTTTACCTGGCGCAAATGCCCCGTGAAGACCTGAGTGAGCAGGACAATCGACGCTGGGCAGAAATCATCGAACTGTCGATCAACCTGAAGCTGGCAGGCGACCTGATCGAGCGCATGCTGCGCAAAGTGCAGCAGCAGAAGACGTCCCAGCGCCGGCAATTTTCCGAAGTCGGCCTGGAAGAACTCAGCGGCCTGCACAGCCAACTGATCGCCAATCTGCGCCTGGGCCTGTCGGTATTCCTCAGCGGCGACCCGGAAAGCGCCCGCCAATTACTGCGGGAGAAACGCCGCTTTCGCGCCCAGGAGCGGCGCCTGGCCCACGCTCACGTCAGCCGCTTGCAGCGTAAAATCGTACAGAGCCTGGAAACCAGCTCCCTGCACCTGGAGCTGATCGCTGACATGAAGCGCCTGAACTCGTTGTTTTGCAGCAGCGCTTATGTCGTGTTGGAAACGTCCGACACCGGCGCACTCTCTGCCGACGATATTGCCGACATCACCCATTCGCCCTGAACGTACGCCAGCGAGCGAAGTCAGTTAACAACGGACCTCATTCGCCAGGAAGCTTGTTATGCGTCGCCTGTTACTCGCCTGCCTGCTCATGGGCTCGGCACACACCTTTGCCTTTGACCGCCTGCAGGTCGAAGGCTATACCTTGCCCAACGGCCTGCAATTGCTGCTCAAACCGGGCACCGAGCGCGGGCATGTGGCGATCCGCCTGGTAGTCGGCGTGGGCCTGGACGATTTCAGCTGCGACCAGAAAGAGCTGCCGCATTTGTTCGAGCACCTGCTGTTCAGCGGCATCGACGGCGGTAACGAAGGCGACCTCGAAGACCGCATGCAGGCCCTGGGCGGGGAGTGGAACGCCTACACCAGCAACGCCGACACCACGTTCGTGATCGAGGCGCCCGCGCAGAACCAGCGCAAGGTATTGGATCTGCTGCTGGCAATCGTCACCCGCACCCAACTGACCGACGCCAATATCAACGCCGCCAAGCAGGTGGTCGAGCGCGAGGACGGTGGCCATTATTCCCACTTGCAACGCCTGCTGGACCGCCAGGACTTGGGCCACAACGCCAGCAACCAGCTGGCCGTCGAGTTGGGCCTCAAGTGCGCCGAACGCGCCGAGGTCAACGCTCTGACCCGCGACCAGTTGGAGGCGCTGCGCAAAAACTGGTACGCACCGAACAACATGACCCTGATCGTCGTCGGCGACCTGGACAAACTGCTGCCGGCCTACCTGGAACGCACCTATGGCCAGCTCGACCCGGTAGAGCCGAGCGAACATCGACCGCTGCCGCAAATCCAGCAGGCCGCCGCCAGTCATCGCGACCTGATCCACGGCTGGGTCGGCGACAATGCCAAGCTGCACTGGCTGTTCCCGGAGCCGGTGCTGGAAGACCAGCATGATGAAACCTACGACCTGCTCAAGGACTACCTCGACTGGGCGTTGTACCGCCAATTGCGCCTCAGGCACGGCCTGTCCTACGGGCCCTGGAGCGAGCGTGAAGTGCTCGGCGGCGTTGGCTTCCTGAGCCTGAACGCCGACCTCGAACGGGAAAACCTCGAGCAAGCCGAGCAGGTATTGCAAGACCTCAAGGCCCGCTTGCTCAAGGATGGCCTCGACCCGGCGGTGTTCGCGCGCCTGCAGCAAGCCGCCATTGCACGTCAGGCCTGGGCCGTGCAGGGCAACAGCGCGCTGGCCGACTATTATTGGAGCGCCGCCGGCGAATATGACGATGGGCGCTTCAGCGACCCGGCCAAACGTATCAAGGCCGTGACCCTGGCCCAGACCAATCAGGCCATGCGCCAGTTATTCGAGCAGCCGGGCTACTGGCGCATCGAAAAACCGCTGTTGAGCTACAACGCCCTGAGCTGGATAGGCGCGGGCGTGCTGGGACTGATCGGGCTTGCGTGGATCGCCCTGCGGTTTTATCGCAAACGGCTCGCTTAATGAGGCGCCGAACAGCGGACCAAGACGTTATTCTGTCGCGGATTTTTCTAACCCTTATTGTGAATCGCCCATGCCAAACCTGCCGCCCCTTATCCAGCGCGTTATAGAACTGATCAAGCGCTACCCTGGGGTGATCGCACTCGGCGGCTTCATCTCGGGTGTGGGCAGCTTCATCCTGGTGGACCGCCAGCAAGGCATGGCCAGTTGGATCGCCGTGATCCTGCTGGTGAGCTGGTTGTGGCTGATGCTGGAAAACAGCTTCACCCAGCTGTTCACCAAGATGTTCAACCGCGAGATACCGGAACCGCTGCTGCGCTATGCGACCCAGATGATCCACCAGGAAAGTCTGTTTTTCGTGTTGCCGTTCTTTTTCGTCACCACGGCCTGGAACAGCGGCCAATCTGCGTTCACCGGCCTGCTCGGCGCGGCGGCGCTGGTCTCGATCATCGACCCGCTGTATTACAAGTGGCTGGCGCCCAAGCGCTCGCTGTTCCTCGCCTTGCATACGCTGACATTGTTCGCCGCACTGCTGACCGCGCTGCCGATCATCCTGCACCTGACGACCGCCGAAAGTTACAAACTGGCACTGGGCGTCGCCATGGCCCTGTCGATTCCGAGCCTGGCCGCCAGCCTGCCGCTGCGCAGCGTCAAAGGCTGGGCAATGCTGCTGGGGGTGACAGCCGCTATTGGCAGCGCCGGCTGGTTGCTGCGTAGCTGGGTGCCACCTGCCACCCTGTGGATGACTGAAGTGGCCATCAGCACCCAGCTGCAAGACCGCACACCGGGCGACGACCTCAAGCAAGTCAGCGCCGCCCAGCTGCGCAGCGGCGGACTGTACGCCTACACCGCAATCAACGCGCCGCGCGGCCTCGATGAGCGGATCTACCATGTGTGGAAATTCAACGGCAAGGAAGTCGACCGCATTGCCCTGGATATCCATGGCGGCCGCAAGGAGGGCTACCGCGCCTGGACGCACAAGCAGAACTTCCCGCCGGATGCGGTAGGCCGCTGGCAGGTGCGGGTGCTCACCGAAGACGGGCAAGTGATTGGCGTGCTGCGCTTTAACGTCACCGACTCAGCACAAACGGACAACCCGCCATAGGCCCGATCGTGCTATTACGTAGCAATTGTGGACAGCCAAATACGCTCGGAGCTTATGACCACTCCCACGACGGCCGGCGCGGCCCAACTCGATACGTCCCGCACACCGCCGTTGCTGCGCATTACCGGTGACTGGACGCTTGCCCATTACGCAAAGCTGAAGAAGCTGTCGAACACACTCGACGGCCAATACGACGCCGGCGCGCACATCGACCTTAACGGCCTCGGCGCCCTGGATACTGCCGGCGCTTCGCTGCTGGTGGAGTTGCTGGGCCCCGAACGTATCGAACGCTCCGCCGAGCAGAGCGATTGCAGCCTGTCCGCCGCCGACCGGGCACTGCTCAAGACGGTCTACCGCTCGCTCAATGATTTTTGCGTACCGCTCAAGGAGCCGGAAGAGGGCGCCGGTGTGCAACTGCTGGCGCGCATCGGCCGCGCCGTGGACACCGTCTGGCAAGACGGGATGAAACTGTTGGGCTTCATCGGCCTGATCCTCGAAACCTTCGTGCGCGGCATCCTGCGGCCCAAGCGCTGGCGCCTGACGCCGGTGGTCGCGCATATCGAACAGACCGGCCTGGATGCCGCGCCGATCGTTGCGCTGCTGACCTTTCTGGTCGGCGCCGTGGTGGCCTTCCTCGGCGCCACCGTGCTCAAGAGCTTCGGCGCGACGATCTTCACCGTGGACCTGGTGGCGTTTTCATTCCTGCGCGAATTTGGCGTGTTGCTCACCGCCATCCTGATCGCCGGTCGCACGGCCAGCGCCTTTACCGCACAAATCGGCTCGATGAAGGCCAACGAAGAAATCGACGCGATCCGCACCCTGGGCCTGGACCCGATGGAGCTGCTGGTGCTGCCGCGGGTCCTGGCATTGCTGGTGGCGCTGCCGATGCTGACATTCCTGGCGATGCTCTCGGGGATTGTCGGCGGCGGCGTGGTGTGTGCGGTGGCCCTGGATATTTCGCCGGCGATGTTTCTGTCGCTGCTGCAATCGGACATCGGCGTGCAGCATTTTCTGGTGGGCATGGTGAAAGCGCCGATCTTCGCGTTCCTGATCGCCGCGATCGGTTGCCTGGAAGGCTTCAAGGTCAGCGGCAGTGCCGAGTCGGTCGGCGCGCACACCACCTCCAGCGTGGTGCAGTCGATTTTCGTGGTGATCGTGCTGGACGCGGTCGCGGCAATGTTTTTCATGGAGATGGGCTGGTGAGTCGTCTGCATCGAGCGCCCACTGAGGCGGTGATTGAAGTTCGCGGCCTGTGCAATCGCTTTGGCAGCCAGAGCGTGCACGAGAATCTCGACCTGGATTTGTACAAGGGCGAGATCCTGGCGGTGGTCGGCGGCTCCGGCAGCGGCAAGTCGGTGTTGCTGCGCAGCATCGTCGGCCTGCGGCGGCCCAGCGAAGGGCAAGTGCGGGTATTGGGCAAGGACCTGCCGAATTTGTCCGAGCATGAACGTTCACTGGTGGAACGGCGCTTCGGCGTGCTGTTCCAGAAGGGCGCCTTGTTTTCCTCGCTGACCGTCACCGAGAACGTCGCCTTGCCGTTGATCGAGCATGCCGGGCTCAGCCGCGCCGATGCCGAGCATCTGGCGGCGGTCAAGCTGGCCCTGGCCGGGCTGCCGTTGTCGGCGGCCGACAAGTACCCGGCGTCGCTGTCCGGCGGCATGATCAAGCGCGCCGCCCTGGCGCGCGCGCTGGCCCTGGACCCGGACATCCTGTTTCTCGACGAACCCACCGCCGGCCTCGACCCGATTGGCGCGGCGCAATTCGACCAACTGATCCTGACCCTGCGCGACGCGCTGGGCTTGAGTGTGTTCCTGGTCACCCACGACCTCGACACGCTGTACACCATCACCGACCGCGTGGCGGTGCTGGCGCAGAAGAAAGTCCTGGTGGCGGACGCCATCGATGTCGTCTCGGAAACCGATGACGCCTGGATCCACGACTATTTCCACGGCCCCCGAGGCCGCGCGGCATTGGATGCCGCTCAATCGCTCAACGAGGTATGACATGGAAACCCGAGCCCATCATGTGATGATCGGACTGTTCAGCGTAATAGTGGTGGTCGGCGCGATGCTGTTCGGCCTGTGGCTGGCCAAATCCAGCGTCGACAGCGCCTTCCAGGACTATGAGGTGGTGTTCAACGAAGCGGTCAGCGGCCTGTCCCAGGGCAGCTCGGTGCAGTACAGCGGGATCAAGGTGGGCGATGTCACCAGCCTGCGCCTGGACCCCAAGGACCCGCGCCGCGTGCTGGCGCGCATCCGCCTCGCCGGGCAAACGCCGATCAAGGAAGACACCCAGGCCAAACTGGCACTGACCGGCATCACCGGCACGTCGATCATCCAACTCAGCGGCGGCACCCCGCAGAGCCCGGAACTCAAGGGCAAGGACGGCAACCTGCCGGAAATCATCGCGTCGCCGTCGCCCATCGCCCGCCTGCTCAATAACAGCAACGACCTGATGACCAGCGTCAACCTACTGCTGCATAACGCCAACCAGCTGTTCTCCCGGGAAAATGTCGAACGCTTGAGCACCACCCTGGACAATCTGCAGCAAACCACCGGCGCCATTGCAGAACAGCGCGGCGACATCAAAGTGGTGATGCAGCAATTGATGCAAGTGAGCAAGCAGGCCGGCGGCGCGCTGGAACAGACCACCGTATTGATGCGCAACGCCAACGGTTTGCTCAACGACCAAGGCAAGCAAGCCTTTGGCAGCGCGGAGCAGGCAATGAAGTCCCTTGAGCAAAGCACCGCCACCCTCAACACCTTGCTGGCCAACAACAAGGACTCGGTGAACAGCGGCCTGCAGGGCCTCAATGAACTGGCGCCGGCCGTGCGCGAACTGCGCGAAACCCTCGGTTCGCTGCGCGCCATCTCCCGCCGCCTGGAAGCCAACCCCAGCGGTTACCTGCTGGGCAGTGACAAGAACAAGGAGTTCACGCCATGAAGCGTGCTTACCGAATCATCGCTCCCGTGGTTTTTGCATTGATGAGCGCGTGCTCGATCCTGCCCAAGCCGGACCCGTCCGACGTCTACCGCCTGGCGTCGACCCAGCCCGTCAGCCAAGGTACGCCGGTGAGCTGGTCACTGCGCGTGACCAAGCCACAGACCAGCGAATTTCTCGACAGCCCACGCATCGCGGTGGTGCCCAATGGCGATCTGATCAGCAGCTATGCCCACTCGCGCTGGAGCGACCCGGCGCCGGTGCTGTTGCGCAATCGCCTGCTGGATGGCTTCCAGCGTGATGGGCGGGTGACGCTGTTGAGTACCGATGAGACCAACCTGCAGGCGGACTATGAGCTGGGAGGCCAGTTACAGGCGTTTCAGAGCGAATACCACGGCACGGCAGTGGAGGTGGTGATTCGCCTGGATGCGCGGCTGGTGCGCGGCAGTGATCAGCGGATTATTGCCAGCCGGCGGTTTGAGGTGAGGCAGCAGGTGGGGGATACCAAGGTGCCTTCGGTGGTGGCTGCTTTTGGGCAAGCCGGGGATCAACTGAATAGGCAGGTAGTGGATTGGGTTGTGGCGCAAGGCAATACTGCTGCGAAACACTGAAGGCCTTATCGGGGGCAAGCCCCCGATAGCTACCTGAGCCTTAACCAAAGAACCAGTAGCACACCGCAATAGCCGCCACCACACCGGCAAACTCCGCCAACAACGCACACCCCACCGCATGCCGCGCCCGCTGGATGCCCACTGACCCGAAGTACACCGCCAACACATAAAACGTGGTCTCGGTACTGCCCTGGATCGTCGCCGCCACCAACGCCGGGAAGCTGTCCACCCCCTGGGTCTGCATCGTCTCGATCAGCATCGCCCGCGCCGCGCTGCCGGAGAAGGGCTTGACCATCGCAGTGGGCAGTGCGTCGACAAACCGCGTGTCCATGCCGGTCCAGGCCACCAGGTGGCGAATCCCTTCCAGGCCGAAGTCCAACGCGCCGGAGGCACGCAACACGCCCACCGCACAGAGCATCGCTACCAGATAGGGCAGCAGATTCTTGGCGACGTCAAAACCTTCCTTGGCACCTTCGACAAAGGCCTCATACACCTTGACCTTGCGCAAGGCGCCGATCACCAGGAACAGCATGATCAAGCCAAACAGCGTGAGGTTGCCCAGGATCGAAGACAACCCGGCAAGCGCTGTGGCGGACAGGGTCGCCAGCAACGCCATGAAGCCTCCCAGCACCAACGCGCCGGGAATCAGGTAGGCGAGCACGACCGGATCCCACAGGCGCAGGCGCTGCATCACCGCTACCGACAGCAGGCCGACCAGCGTCGACGCGCTGGTGGCCAGCAGGATCGGCAGGAACACCAGCGTCGGGTCGGCAGCGCCTTGCTGGGCCCGGTACATGAAGATGGTCACCGGCAACAGCGTCAGCGAGGACGCATTGAGCACCAGGAACAGGATCTGTGCGTTGCTTGCCGTATTGGGGATGGGGTTGAGTTCCTGCAGCGCCTTCATGGCCTTGAGGCCGATGGGCGTGGCGGCGTTGTCCAGGCCCAGGCCGTTGGCGGCGAAATTGAGGGTGATCAAGCCGATGGCAGGGTGGCCGGCGGGCACCTCCGGCATCAGGCGACGAAACAGCGGGCCCAGGGCCCTGGCCAGCCAGTCGACGATCCCGGCTTTTTCGGCGATACGCAGAAAACCCAGCCACAACGTCAGGGTGCCGAACAAGAGCACCATGACCTCCACCGACAATTTGGCCATGGCGAAAATGCTTTCCACCATCGCCGCAAAAATTCCGGCGTTACCGCCCACCAGCCATTGCGCCAGTGCTGACACCATTGCCACCACAAAGAAGCCAAGCCACAGGCCATTGAGCATCAGTTGAATCCCCCGAAAGATGGGCGAATGATAACGGGGCTGACAGAAACGACAAACCCCGGAATTATCCGGGGTTTGTGTCAGAGCATTCGAGCGATCAACCGCGAGTGATCTCGCCGGCCGGCAGCACCTCTTTGCTGCGCCAGTGCGGCAGCGAATTCCAGTAGCGCTCGCCCTTGGCATCGTCGTACATGCCTTCCCAGCGCGAGATAACCAGAACGGCCAAGGCGTTGCCGATCACGTTCAGCGCGGTACGCGCCATGTCCATCACACGGTCGACACCCGCGATAAACGCCAGGCCTTCCAGTGGGATGCCCACGCTGCCCAGGGTAGCCAGCAACACCACGAAGGACACACCCGGCACGCCGGCGATGCCTTTGGAGGTGACCATCAGGGTCAGCACCAGCATCAGTTGTTGGCCGATCGACAGGTCGATGCCGTACAGCTGCGCAATGAAGATCGCGGCGATGCTTTGATACAGGGTCGAACCATCGAGATTGAACGAGTAACCCGTCGGCACCACGAAGCTGCAGATCGCCTTGGGCGCGCCGTAGGCTTCCATCTTCTCGATCACACGCGGCAGTACGGTTTCGGAACTGGCGGTGGAGTAGGCAAGCACCAACTCGTCCTTGAAGATGCGCATCAGTTTTAGGATCGAGAAACCAAACAGGCGGGCGATCAGGCCCAGCACCGCAAACGCGAAGAACAGAATCGCGACGTAAACCAGGATCACCAGCTTGGCCAATGGCAGCAGCGAGGCGAAGCCGAAGTTGGCGACCGTCACCGCGATCAGTGCAAATACACCGATAGGGGCGTACTTCATGATCATGTGAGTGACTTTGAACATGCTCTCGGACACGCCCTGGAACATGGTCACCAGCGGCTCGCGCAGTTCCGGCTTGAGGCTCGACAAGCCCAGGCCGAACAGCACGGAGAAGAAGATGATCGGCAGCATCTCGCCACGGGCGACGGCTGCGAAGATGTTCGACGGGATCAGGTTGAGAATGGTCTCGATGAACGCATGCTCATGCTGCACTTCGGCGGCGGTGGCCTGGTACTTGGAGATATCGACAGTACCCAGGGTACTCATGTCGATGCCCGCGCCCGGATGGAACAGGTTGGCCAGCAACAGGCCGACCACGATGGCGATGGTGGTGACGACTTCAAAGTAAAGGATGGTCTTGACGCCGATGCGACCCAGCTTTTTCGCATCACCCACACCGGCAATACCGACGATCAGCGACGAAATCACGATTGGGATAACGATCATCTTGATCAGGCGGATAAAGATATCGCCTGCCGGCTGCAGCACGTTGCTGATCCACCAGGCCTTTTCAGCACTGAAATGGTTGAGCACTGCACCGATTGCGATCCCCAGCACCAAACCGATGAGGATCTGCCAGGCGAGGCTTAGCTTTGCCTTCTTCATGTCATTACCCTTACTTCAAGTGAACTTAAGGCAAATGCGCCAGCTGGACCGCTCGAAAGCGAAAAAGTGTGAGCATCTGCCTCCATGGAAGGTCACCGCAGCGTGGCCGAAATGGCTTACTGGCAGGCGAAAAAAGGCGCAACTATTCCCATGCAAGGCGGCGACGTCTAATGCCGTAAACGCCTACCCTATGCCGAATCGGCATGGTTTTTTTTGAAAATAATTGTCTGAACGGTCAGTTCGGATACGCCATTGAAGCGGGTGAACCGGCCGTGAAGCTGCCAATTCCGGCTTGCGCAGAGGTAGCTGAGGACTCGGGGTGTTGGGTAGAAATGCTTGGAATATCCGCGGCATGGCGTAAGAAACAGCCTATTGCGCTCGGAAAAATTTATCGATGGATGGTCGCGCCGACACACTACGTAATGATTGGCGAGAGGCAAAACGAGGAATGCCAGCTATGGCCGGCATGATGCCCGGGCTTTGAGAGTCATAAGCCCGCCGCAAGTTCAGCAAGCTTGAGGACTTGTGAACTTGCGTCGCAGCTTTTCACCTGACCCGGCCCTTGCGCAGGCACTCCCTGTACCCGTAGGTCACGCCGATCCTGATCGATCAGAGCAACCCGGCCCCCTGGTCATGCATCGCATTTGGTATGCGATGCAAACAGAAAGAAGCGAACTGGCTTCTTTCTATGGACGCCGGCTCCGTAAGACGGAACCTAGTACCAATTCGGATCTTTCTTCAGCTGCTCCATGAGCAGCTTCTGCATACCTTCATCCGGTTTACCGATAAACCGGTAATCGGCATGCCGCGTCGGCGATTTGTCCGCCGGCAAACCGGCCGGGACTTCCACCAACATGGCGTAGGCATCTTCCTTATCGAAGCTGAAGGCGACGATCAGGCGCTTGTTCCGGCAGGTATCTGCCGTTTCACACAGCGGCCCTACCAAGTACTTCTCACCGTCTTCTTCGACAGCGTTCATCTGCTCCGCCGCGCCCGACAGGTTCATCACCCATTCGGGCAGGCGCTGCTCTTTCTTGACCACGCCTTGCCAGGTTTCACGGTATTGCGCATCCGTGCTGAGCAATTCATTGGCCCGGGATTGGCCGTCATTGGCGGCCATCACCAGGCTGCTGCCGCCCAACAGCAGGGCGGCGGCTATGGCTTTAAAAGGCACAGTGGTCATATTCAGCCTCGGCCTTTGCGACCAAAGAAGAACGACGCGATAAACATCACCAGGAAGACCACGAAGAGAATCTTGGCGATACCCGTAGCGGTGCCGGCGATACCACCGAAGCCCAGGACTGCAGCCACAATGGCGATGATCAGAAATGTGATTGCCCAACTCAACATGGTGATTCTCCTTAAGCTTTCATAGGGGTAACAGCGGTGATGCCATGCAGTCGCTCGACGCGAGCGACGATGTGTTGCTTAGAACACCCAGCGTTCTTGAACCGGCAGTTCGCTCAGGGTGGACTCCTGGTCTGCCAGTCGCAGTTGCGGGGCTGTTGCATCAGCAGTCGTGCTGCCAACGGAACGGAAATGGGTCTGGGTCATGACGGGACGTTCGAACTGCGGGGCCTGCTGCTGACTCTGCTGCCAATGCTGCATCTGCTGGCCGGCAATCAGCGTGACCATCAACGCCAGGCTGGCGAACAGACCTTGCTGCACATGAAGCGGCGATACACGCAATTGGCTGAGGCTTTGGCGAGTCATACTGCTTTCTCCCGCATTCTGATTATTCGGTCATGACGCTCTATGCAGTAACAACTATTGCAGAGCTCATGCCAGCTTTTTTATAAAATAAAACTCAATAAAATCAGACACTTAAGAATTATCTATCGGCACACAGCACAGCATCCTGCACGATGCACTGTCAGGGGCCGTGCGAAATGCACGATGGTCAGTGGTCGGGTCGAGGGATCGAAAGCGAATGGGCGATTGCCGAAGGGGCGAGAAGCTATGAAAACGCCACTAGATCGGGCCTTTTACTAGGGCGTGTAGGAAGATGTGCAGATAGCTACGCGATGCTTCCTTTTATCGATCAGAATAAACCATGCAACTTGCCCGATTATTCCGGGACTAAACACCAACATTCACAGTTAAGGAGCGCGGGACAGATGGAATCAGCCAAGGAACTTCAAGGCCGCATTCTTTTAGTGGATGACGAGTCCGCGATCCTCCGGACCTTCCGCTATTGCCTGGAAGATGAAGGCTACACCGTCGCCACCGCCAACAGCGCAGCCCAAGCCGATGCCTTGATGCAACGCCAAGTGTTCGACCTGTGCTTTCTCGACTTGCGCCTGGGCGAGGACAACGGCCTGGATGTATTGGCGCATATGCGTATTCAAGCGCCATGGATGCGTGTCGTGATCGTTACCGCCCATTCGGCGGTGGACACTGCAGTCGATGCGATCCAGGCCGGCGCCGCCGACTACCTGGTCAAGCCCTGCAGCCCGGACCAACTGCGCCTGGCCACCGCCAAGCAGCTTGAAGTACGCCAGCTCTCGGCACGCCTGGAAGCCCTGGAAGGCGCGGTGCGCCAGCCCAAGGACGGCCTCGACTCCCATAGCCCGGCCATGATGGTGGTACTGGAAACCGCACGGCAGGTCGCCGGCACCGATGCCAATATCTTGATCCTCGGCGAGTCAGGCACCGGTAAAGGCGAGTTGGCGCGGGCCATTCACGGCTGGAGCAAACGCTCGAAAAAATCCTGCGTGACCATCAACTGCCCATCGTTGACCGCAGAACTGATGGAGAGCGAACTGTTCGGCCACAGCCGCGGCGCATTTACCGGCGCCAGCGAGAGCACATTGGGCCGCGTCAACCAGGCCGACGGCGGCACGCTGTTTCTCGACGAGATCGGCGACTTTCCGCTGACTCTGCAACCCAAGTTGCTGCGATTCATTCAGGACAAGGAATACGAGCGAGTGGGCGACCCGGTTACCCGCCGCGCAGACGTGCGCATTCTCGCCGCCACCAACCTGAACCTGGAAGACATGGTGCGCGACGGCCGCTTCCGTGAAGACTTGCTGTACCGCCTCAATGTCATCACGTTGCACCTGCCGCCGCTGCGCGAGCGCAGCGAAGACATCCTCACCCTGGCCGACCGCTTCCTGGCGCGTTTCGTCAAGGAATATGCCCGCCCGGCGCGCGGCTTCAGCGATCAGGCGCGCGAAGCGCTGCTCAACTATCGCTGGCCCGGCAACATCCGCGAGCTGCGCAACGTGGTGGAGCGCGCCAGCATCATCTGCCCTCAGGAGAAGGTCGAGATCAGCCACCTCGGCATGGCCGAGCAACCGACCAACAACGCCCCACGCATCGGTGCGGCACTGAGCCTGGACGAATTGGAAAAAGCCCATATCGGCGCGGTACTTGCCACCAGCGATACGCTGGATCAAGCCGCCCGCACCCTCGGCATCGATGCGTCGACCCTGTATCGCAAACGCAAACAGTACAACTTATGAGCTGTACCTCATGAAGCTCGCGATGAAACTGCGCACCCGGTTATTCCTGAGCATCTCGGCGCTGATCACCGTGGCCCTGCTGGGGCTGATCCTGGGCCTGGTCAGCGTGATGCAGATGGCCAAGACCCAGGAGTCGTTGATTCGCAGCAATTTCGTCACCCTCGACCTGGGCGTGAAGTTGCGCCAGAGCCTGGGCGATCAACTGATCATGATGCTCGAAAAGCGGCCTGATCCGGCTGCCCTGCAAGCCTCCAAACAGCGCTACTTTGACCTGTTGGACCAGGGCATAGCCCATGAACAGAGTGACGGTCACACCCACGGTTTCGAGCAGGCACGCGAGGACTATCAGAACCTGCTGCAGGCTTTTGACGAGTCTCAACAGAACCCGTCTCTGCCGAGCAGCAGGCAAAAGCTCACTGAAGCCTTCAATACCCTGCGCAACGGGCTGATCGTCCACCACAAGCTGGCGCTGGAAAATATCAGCACCAGCGAGCATAAATCCCGTGAACGTGCGCTGCTCGTCGCCAGCTTGCTGGGGCTAGTGGGCCTTGCGGTGTTGATCATCGGCTTCGTGACCGCCCATGGCATTGCCCGGCGATTCGGTGCACCCATCGAAGCGCTGGCCAAGGCTGCCGATAAAATCGGGCAAGGCGATTTCGAAGTGACATTACCGATATCGACGGCGGCGGAAATGAACCTGCTGACCCGTCGCTTCGGCATCATGGCCGAGGCCTTGCGCCAACACCAGGCCACCAATGTCGATGAGTTGCTCGCCGGTCAGCAGCGCTTGCAGGCGGTGCTCGACAGCATCGACGATGGCCTGCTGATGATCGACCGCCAAGGCCGCCTTGAACACCTCAACCCCGTCGCGCAACGCCAGCTGGGTTGGGACGAGGAGCGCCTCGGCCAGGGCCTGGGCGAAGCGCTGGGCCGCCCGGAAATGGATGAACAACTGCATCTGGTGCTGCGCGGCGGCAACCTGGAGCGGGCGCCGGAAGATCTGGAAGTGGAAGTCGAAGGTGAGCTGCGCCTGCTGACGTACAGCCTGACCCCGGTGAGCCACACCGAGGGGCATATTCTGGGCGCCGTGATGGTGCTGCATGACGTCACCGAGCAACGTGCCTTTGAGCGGGTGCGCAGCGAGTTCGTGTTGCGCGCCTCCCATGAATTGCGCACACCGGTGACCGGCATGCACATGGCCTTCGGACTTTTCCGCGAGCGAGCCAAGTTCCCGGCTGAGTCGCGCGAAGCCGACCTGCTGGATACGGTCAACGAAGAAATGCAGCGGTTGATGCAACTGATCAACGATTTGCTCAATTTCTCGCGCTACCAGAACGGCCTGCAGAAACTCACGCTGGGGCCGTGCGACGTCACCGATCTGCTGGAACATGCCCGGGCCCGGTTCGCCGAACCGGCGAACGCGCAACGCGTCGAACTGCTGGTGGAAGCCCAGTCAGGCCTGCCACGCCTGTACGCCGACCAGGCGCAACTGGAACGCGTGCTCGACAACTTGCTGGGCAATGCCCTGCGGCATACTGCGGAGGATGGGCAGATTCGCTTGCAGGCGCGACGTCATGGCGAACGGGTAATTATCAGCGTCGAGGACAACGGTGAAGGCATTGCCTACGGCCAGCAAGGGCGCATTTTCGAGCCTTTCGTGCAGGTAGGGCGCAAGAAAGGCGGCGCCGGCCTGGGGCTGGCGCTGTGCAAGGAGATCGTGCAATTGCACGGCGGCCGCATGGGCGTGTATTCACGGCCGGGGCAGGGCACACAGTTCTATATGGCCTTGCCTCTGTAAGCACCCATTCAGCGTTGGTTCAAGGCGCGCAGGATTGCCGCGCTTTGTGCATCCGGCGTTCCGTCGAACAACGATGGGCGGAAACGCATCTGGAATGCGGCGATCACGTGACGCGTGGCCACGTCCAGCTCACCGGTTTGCGGCGTCGGGTAGCCCAGACGCGCCAGTTCTTCCTGGAACCAGGTGATGCTCGGCAACTGCGCGGCGTACTGCTGCTGCAATTGCGCCACTGCCTGGGCATTCGGCCAGACCCCCAGGCCCTCATCGGCCAGGCGCTTCCATGGGAACAACGGGCCCGGGTCCAATTTGCGCAGCGGCGCGATATCGCTATGCCCGATGATGTTCCTGGGGTTGATACCGTTACGCTTGCTGATGTCCTTGAGCAGCACCACCAGCGACTTCACCTGCGCCTCGGAGTACGGGTACCAGACCCGGCCGGTCGGAGTATCGCTATAGCCGGGGTTGACGATCTCGATGCCGATGGAGCTGGAGTTGAGCCAGGTACGCCCCATCCACTCGCTTTCCCCCGCATGCCAGGCACGCTGGCTTTCATCAACCAGCTTGTAAATTGTGCCTGAGGCGTCATCGCCGATCAGGTAATGGCTGCTGACCTGGCCGTGGGTCAGCAGCGCCAGGGAGCGCTCGAGGTTGGCAGAGGTGTAATGCACCACCACGAACTGCACGCGGTTGTCGTGATTCACGGAAGGATGGCTGGTATTGAGGCGCGGGCCGCTGGAGCAGCCGGCAAGCAGAACAACGGCAACGGCGATGAAGAAAGATTTCATAGGAGAAGGCATTACACAAAGGACGATAATGCAACAGTGTAACGTACCGCTGGCGGGCAAGCGGTCAAATTACATATTCAGAACATTTTTTACGCCGCCTGCACCCGATTACGCCCCGCCGCCTTGGCCCTGTAAAGCGCTTCATCGGCACGCTTGAGTACCAGATCACTGCGCTCGCCCGGCTGGAACTGCGCCACCCCCATGGATACCGTGATGGTCACCGGCTCGCCCTTGAAGTGGAACGGGCAAGCCTCGATGGCCACTCGCAGCATGTCACCGACAGCCAAGGCGTCCGCCAGGGCTGAATCGGGCATCAACAACACAAATTCTTCGCCACCGAAGCGCGCAATGAAATCAGTCGGACGCAGGCGTTTGCGCAGCACATTGGCGATGATCTTCAGGACTTTATCGCCGGCCAGGTGGCCGTAGCCGTCGTTGATGCGCTTGAAGTGGTCGAGGTCCAGCATGGCCAGTGACAGGCTGTTGCCACGCTGGTGCCAGGCATTGACCTCATGATCCAGGCGCTCACTCCAGGCCGCGCGGTTGGGCAGGCCGGTGAGCGGATCGATCAGCGCCTTCTGGCGCTGTATCTCCAAATGCTCACGATAGCCCTGGGCTTCCTGCTCCATGTTCGCCACCCGTTCAGCCAGGCCCTGGAGCCGCGCGGCCACTTCCTGCTCGCGCTGGTCGCGCTGTTGTCGGTGCTCGTCCATGGTGCCGAGCAAGCCCTCGAGGTGGCTCTCCAGCACCTGCTTGAGGCTGTCCAGATCGGCGGCGTCCTGCACGCTGCTTTGCAGGCCGTCTACCTGTTCGCGAATTTGCGTGTCCAGCTCCCGCGCGGCGGAGCGGCTGTCGGCGTGCCCTTCGCTGGCGACCTGCAGGTGACCCTGGAATGCCTCAAGACGCTCGTTGAGCTGCTTAAGGTAAGCCTCGAACTCATGCTGGCCGCTGTCGGTAACCGCCAGCATCAGCACCGCCAGGTCATCGAGGATCGGCAGCAGCTCGTACCAGTTCAAGCCATGGGCCAGACGTTCGCGCATGGCTTCGGCCTGTGGTCGGTGGCCCTCGGGCAGGGCCAGGTCTTCCAGCAGGCCGAGTAAGGTGTCTTCAATATGCTTGGCAACCGAGCTATAGGAAGGCTCGGGCGAATCGGGCAGGGCGTAGAGACCATCCGACTGCAGGGCGTGGGAGTCAGGCTCTGCGGTATCCAATACGGGCGGGAGTGAAAGGCTGCCGATCAGCGTTTCCTCTGGCGTATCGACGGGGTCTTGGGGCGCTTCGATAAAAGCCGCGAGTGCGCTTTCGGCAGCGGCGTCTTCGGCTGGGGTGTCAGGCGCCTCACGATCGAAGGCTTCGTCGGGCATGGGCGCGAGCGACGTTTGAGCAGGCACTTGGAGCTCGGACTTTACGCTGGCCGGTGCCTCTTTGACGGCGGCCGCAGGCTCAGGCGCAGAGACGTCCGTTGTCGGCGGCAACGGCGCGAAAGCTCGCAATGCCTGGGTCAGTTCCTCGGACTGCGCGGGCTCCGGGGCTTCAGGCGCTGCAGGCGAGGGCGCGACGGAGAGCGGCGCAGGGGGTGTCTCGGGCTCGGGCGCTTCGCTCGAGTGCTCCTTGGCACCAAACAGGCGCTGCAATAACCCGGGCCCGGAGCGCGGCGTTTCGCCATCCGGCTCCAGGTTATTCAGCGCCTGTTCCTGCAGGCTGCTCAACTCGCTGAGCAGCAGCGGTATTTCCCGTGCCTGCCCGACTCGACCGTCAAGCTGCTTGGCGAAGGTTTTCAGCGGGCGCGCCACCTCACGGGGCAGCGGCAGTTTCTGCAACTGCGCGACCAGGGCGGTGAGGGCGGTACTGATTTGGTCAACCCGGGTTTCGCGGCGCTGCTCGGAATCCAGCACGGCCTTTTCCAGACGCGGCAGCAGGGCGGCCAGGGCAGCGTCCATGTCGTCAGTGCGCACGACATCGCGCATTTCCTTCATGCATTGATCGACAGCGCGGTCAGTCCCTTCCGCCGCCAGCGTGCTGCGCACCAGCCCTCGACGTAACAGATCGAGGCGGGCGGCCCAGCGGCGTTCGAGCTTGTCTTGCTGCTCAACGCCTTTAAGGTACTTTTCTTTCCAGCGCTGGGCGTCGTCGCTCATGCAACAGGTCCGCCGGGGCCAGGACTCAACGCGGGGAACGCATCAGCCGTCAGAAAGCCCGGCAGACGAATTTCCACCGCGACCGGCAGGTGATCGGAAATGGGGTGCGCCAGCACCTGCACACTTTCCAGTGTGAGGCTCGGGCTGAGCAGGATATGGTCCAGACAGCGCTGCGGGCGCCAACTGGGAAACGTGGCTTCGACTTGCGGCGCCAGTAGGCCGAGGTCACGCAGCGGGGAATTCTGCAGCAGGTCGTTGGCGTGGGTGTTCATGTCCCCCATCAACACCTGGTGCTTGTAGTTGCCAATCAAGTCGCGCACGTAGGCCAACTGAAGGTTGCGCGTACGCCCGCCGAGGGCCAGGTGCATCATCACCACTACCAAGGCTTCCGGGCCTTCGCCGAAGCGCACCAGGATCGCACCACGCCCCTTGGGGCCTGGCAACGGGTGATCCTCGATGACTGTCGGCTTCAGGCGACTGAGCACACCATTGCTGTGCTGCGCCAGGCGCCCGAGGTTGCGATTGAGTTGCTGGTACCAGTAGGGGAAGGCACCGAGCTGGGCAAGGTGCTCCACCTGATTGATGTAGCCGGAGCGCAGGCTGCCGCCGTCGGCTTCCTGCAGGGCGACCAGGTCGAAGTCGCTGAGCAGGTCGCCGATTTTCTGCAGGTTGCCGGTACGCCCCTTGTGGGGCAGCAAGTGCTGCCAGCCACGCGTGAGGTAGTGCCGATATTTCTCGGTACTGTTACCCACCTGAATATTGAAACTGAGCAGGCGCAAGCGGCTGTCCGCCGGCAGGCCTGTGGACTCCAGGTGATGTTCGTTGACCTGCGGATCATGCAGGCCGACGACACGCTCGGTACCCCAACGACGCATGGCGAGCCCCTTACTTGGCTGCGCGCTCTTTGGCGATCAGCTGGTCGGCGACATTGAGGACCGCTTCAGGACCACCGGCAGTGCCAAGGTCAAAACGGTACTTGCCGTTGACGATCAGGGTCGGTACGCCTTGCACGCCATACTTCTGCGCGAGTTCCTTGGCCTGCTTGATCTGGCCCTGGATGGCAAAGGAATTGAAGGTGGCCAGGAACTTGTCTTTATCGACACCTTGGGTGGCCACGAAGTCAGCCATTTCTTCCGGCTTGGTCAGGCGCTTGCCTTCTTTCTGGATCGCGTTAAATACCGCGTTGTGGACCTTATGCTCCACACCCATGGCTTCCAGGGTCAGGAACAGCTGGCCGTGGGCATCCCATGGGCCACCGAACATGGCCGGAATGCGTTTGAAGTTCACGTCCTTGGGCAGCTTCTCGGCCCAAGGGTTGATGGTCGGTTCAAAGGCGTAGCAATGCGGGCAGCCATACCAGAACAGCTCCACCACCTCGATTTTGCCGGGCACCGAAACCGGGACCGGGTTAGTCAGTTCAACGTAGGTTTTACCGGCTTCAAGCGGCACGTCGGCAGCTTGTGCGGTCATGCCGAAGAGACTGGCAGTGACGAGAGCGGCGCTGAGGATCAGTTTACGCATGCTTTACTCCTGGACAAATAAAGTCGCCTCACGCGACCTTTATGTGTGACAGGTCTACGCGGACATGAGTTCGTTAGTGTAACGGCAGCGGCCACAAAAAAGGGCGGCCGTGGCCACCCTTTTTATGCTTGCATCGACGGATTAATCGAGCGTTAACGTTGCCGTCTGTCAGTGCAGGCCCTGGATGTAACTGGAGATTGCAGCAATGTCTTCATCGCTCAGTTTGCGGGCGATGGTGCGCATGGTCATTGCGTCGCCATCATTGGCCCGGCCGGCGTCTTCCTTGCGGAAGTCGGTCAGCTGTTTGGCGATGTAGGCAGCGTGCTGGCCGCTCAAGTGCGGGAAGCCGGCGGCGGCGTTGCCTGCGCCATTTGGCGAATGGCAGCCGGTACAGGCGGGCAGGCCCTTGTCCAGGTCGCCGCCACGGAACAGTTTCTCGCCGCGGGCGACCAGTTTCGGATCAGCAGCTCCCACACTGCCTTTCTGGCTGGCAAAATACGCCGCGATGTCAGCGATGTCCTGATCGCTGGAGTTGGCCAGCAAGCCGGTCATTTCCAGCACCACGCGCTTGCCATCCTTGATTTCGCGCATCTGCTTGGCCAGGTAACGTTCACCCTGGCCGGCCAATTTGGGGAAGTTCGGCGCCGGGCTGTTACCGTCCGGTCCATGGCAAGCACCACACACGGCGGCTTTCGCCTGCCCCGCGGTAGCGTCGCCTGCGGCATGGGCAACACCGGTGATGCCCAAGGTCAACAGCAGACTCACGATCAGTTTGTTCATCAGCTAATCCAACTACGGCTAAGGGTTTAAGAGTTATCTACCGGGTTTACTCACCATCAACTCATTGATGGCCTGGTAATCCTCGGTACTGCAGTCCATGCACAAACCACGCGGCGGCATTGCCTTGAAACCCTGGGGCAATCACTTGATCATGTGGCGATCAATTCAGGGTTTGAGAGCGTTTTGCGTTCTAATGCGCAATAAAGGTCTTTTCGCTCCCGTGAACGTCATCCTTCGCTGGGACAAAGCACACACAAAATCTGCGGCATTATATACTGGCGCTACTGAAACGGAAACGACACCGCTTGCCGCACCCTTTTTCGGCACCGCCCACATCGGAAATCTCATGCAACTCAAGAATCCCATCCTCGGCCTGTGCCAACAGTCCACCTTCATGCTCAGCGCCGCCAAAGTGGACCAATGCCCCGATGACGAAGGCTTTGAAGTCGCCTTTGCCGGCCGTTCCAACGCTGGCAAGTCCAGCGCCCTGAACACGCTCACCCATGCCAGCCTGGCACGCACCTCGAAAACCCCGGGTCGCACGCAGTTACTCAATTTCTTCAAGCTAGACGATGATCGGCGTCTGGTCGACCTGCCGGGCTACGGTTATGCAAAAGTCCCTATCCCGTTGAAGCTGCACTGGCAGCGTCACCTGGAGGCTTACCTGGGTGGTCGGGAGAGTTTGAAAGGTCTGATCCTGATGATGGACATCCGTCATCCAATGACCGATTTCGACCTGTTGATGCTCGATTGGGCGGTCGCCAGCGGCATGCCGATGCATATCCTGCTGACCAAGGCCGACAAGCTGACCTACGGCGCGGCCAAGAACACCCTGCTCAAAGTGCAGTCCGAAATCCGCAAGGGTTGGGGCGATGCCATCACCATCCAATTGTTCTCCGCGCCAAAGCGCATGGGCCTGGAAGACGCCTACACCGTACTGGCCGGCTGGATGGAATTGGCGGACAAGGGCGCGGAAATCGCCGAATAACTTTTCTACAGGCAAAAAAAACCCCGGACTTCGTATGGGGAGGGGAAGTTCGGGGTCCAAGTTCCGAACCGCTAGGGCGGGGTCCGGATATCTGCCAACACTTAACACAACATAGGAGCATTGAAGGGCTTCACCACCCATTCAGTAACTCTGAGTGGCAGTTCACAGGTTAAGTTCCGGCAGGTTCAAAAAACACTTGGAAATAACTGACGGTAGCTTCCGATCTAAAGCGTTTCGCCATCACCGGGTGTGACGGCGAAACCGCAGAATCAATGCGCCTCGTCCCAGTTATCGCCCACGCCCACGTCCACCACCAGGGGCACGTCCAACTGAGCGGCAGCGCTCATGTGCTCGCGAATTCTTTCGCTGACCTCGGCGACCAGATCCTCACGGACCTCCATTACCAGTTCGTCGTGCACCTGAAGGATAACCTTGGCGTCCAGGCCTGACTCAGTCAGCCAGTTGTCCACCTTCACCATGGCTTTCTTGATGATGTCCGCTGCCGTGCCCTGCATCGGCGCGTTGATCGCGGTGCGTTCTGCCGCCGCGCGCTCCTGGGGCTTGTTGGAGTTGATGTCCGGCAAGTACAGGCGCCGCCCGAAGAAGGTTTCCACGTAGCCCTGGTCCGCCGCCTGGGCACGGGTGCGCTCCATGTACTCGCGCACACCGGGGTAGCGGGCGAAGTACACATCGATATAGGCCTTGGCGGTCTTGGTGTCGACGCCAATGTCCTTGCCCAGCTTCTGGGCGCCCATGCCATAGATCAGGCCGAAGTTGATCGCCTTGGCGCTGCGGCGCTGGTTGGAGGTGACTTCGCTCAATTCAACCTTGAACACCTCGGCAGCCGTGGCGGTGTGCACGTCCAGATCGTTGCGAAAGGCATTCATCAACCCTTCGTCCTTGGACAGGTGCGCCATGATCCGCAGTTCGATCTGCGAGTAGTCCGCCGCCAGCAGCTTGTAACCCTTGGGCGCGATAAACGCCTGGCGAATGCGTCGCCCCTCGGCGGTGCGCACCGGGATGTTCTGCAGGTTCGGATCGCTGGAGGACAGACGCCCGGTCGCCGCCACCGCCTGGTGGTAGGACGTATGAATACGCCCGGTACGCGGGTTGATCTGTTCCGGCAGGCGGTCGGTGTAGGTGCTTTTTAGCTTGCTCATGCTGCGGTACTGCATGAGTACCTTGGGCAATGGAAAATCATCCTCCGCCAGTTTGGCCAGCACTTCTTCAGCGGTGGATGCCTGGCCCTTGCCGGTTTTTTTCAACACGGGCATGCCGAGCTTCTCGTAGAGGATCGCCCCGAGCTGCTTGGGCGAGCCCAGGTTGAATGTCTCGCCGGCGATTTCGAAGGCCTGGCGCTCCAGCTCGATCATCTTGTTGCCCAGCTCGATGCTCTGGATGCCCAGCAGATCCTTGTCCACCAAGGCACCCTGGCGCTCGATACGCGCCAGCACCGGCACCAGCGGTATTTCGATATCCGTCAGCACACTGGCCAGGCTCGGGATCGCGGTCAACTTCGCGTGCAGTGCCTGATGCAGGCGCAAGGTCACGTCGGCATCTTCGGCCGCGTAAGGGCCGGCTTGCTCCAGAGCGATCTGGTCGAAGGTCAGCTGCTTGGCGCCCCTGCCGGCGATGTCCTGGAAGCTGACGGTGGCGTGGTCAAGGTACTTCTTCGCCAGACTGTCCATGTCATGGCGGGTCGCGGTGGAGTTCAGCACGTAGGATTCGAGCATGGTATCGAAGGCGATGCCGCGCACGGTGATGCCCTGCGCCGGGTCGCCACCGATGGCGCAGTTGGCCAGGATGTTCATGTCGAACTTGGCGTGCTGGCCGACCTTGAGCTTGGCCGGATCTTCCAGCAAGGGCTTCAAGGCCAGCAGTACGGTGTCACGGTCCAATTGCTCCGGCGCACCCGTGTAGGCATGCGTCAGCGGGATATAGGCGGCTTCGTGGGCCTGCACCGCAAACGACAGCCCAACCAATTGGGCCTGTTGGGCGTCGATCCCGGTGGTCTCGGTATCGAAGGCAAACAACGTCGCGTCGTTGAGTTTCTTCAGCCACAGATCAAACGTGGCCTGGTCAAGAATGGTGGTGTACGCCGTCTCCACCGGCACCGCGAGAACCGCCTCGGCAGGCAGCTCGGCGGCAGGTGCAACTTCGTTGGTCGCCTTGAGTTCGACACGCTTGCTATCGCGCTGGATCTCGTCGTACCAGCTCTTGAACTCGAGCAGCGTGTACAGCTCCAGCAACTTTTCGCGATCCGGCTCGATCAGGTGCAAGTCGTCCAGGCCGATGTCCAGGGGCACGTCGATTTTGATCGTCGCCAGTCGATAGGACAGGAATGCCATCTCCTTGTGCTCTTCCAGCTTGGCCGGCAGCGTCTTGGCGCCACGAATCGGCAGGGTCGGCACAATGTCCAACTGCTCATACAGCTCTTTGAGACCGCCATTGACCCCCACCAGCAGACCGGAGGCGGTCTTCGGACCAATGCCGGGAACCCCAGGGATGTTGTCGGAGGAATCGCCCATCAACGCCAGATAATCGATGATCTGCTCCGGAGCGACGCCGAATTTCTCCTTTACGCCCTCGATGTCCATCGAACTACCGGTCATGGTATTGACCAAGGTAATGTGCCCGTCCACCAGTTGCGCCATGTCCTTGTCGCCGGTGGAGATCACCACCGGGCGGTCAGCGGCGGCGCTGCTGCGGGCCAGGGTGCCGATCACGTCATCGGCCTCGACGCCTTCGACGCACAGCAACGGGAAGCCCAGGGCGATCACGCTCTGGTGCAGGGGTTCGATCTGCAGGCGCATGTCATCGGGCATGCTCGGGCGATTGGCCTTGTAGTCGGCGAACATTTCATCGCGAAAGGTCCCGCCCTTGGCGTCGAATACCACGGCGAACGGGCTGTCCGGGTATTGCTTGCGCAGGCTCTTGAGCATGTTCAACACGCCCTTGACCGCACCGGTCGGCAGGCCTTTGGAGGTGGTCAACGGTGGCAGCGCGTGGAAGGCGCGGTACAGATAAGAAGAACCGTCCACCAGGACGAGGGGCGCTTGGCTCATGAGCAGGATCAACCTTTTCGGCGGGTCAGGCGCTAGAATAGCCGGACCAATGAAAACAAAGGGACAAGGTTATCATGCGTACATTCAATCGCCTGCTGTTGACTGGCTTGATTGCACTCGCTCCGATGGCTGCCATGGCGGCAGACGATGCGCCATCGGGCGATCCGGAAGTGACCATTCGCACGGAAGGCGACAAGACCATCCAGGAGTACCGTCAAAACGGCTTCCTGTATGCCATCAAGGTAACGCCAAAAGGCGCTCCACCGTATTTCCTGGTACGCGCGGATGGAACCGACGCGAACTTCATCCGTTCTGACCAGCCGGATATGCTGATCCCGTCATGGAAGATCTTCGAATGGAAATGATTCCCTAATTTCAACCGGCGCCGCCCTGAGCGGTGCCCGTAACGGCAGTTTTAACCATGTCTGTGTTCACCCCCCTGGCTCGGTCCGAGCTGGAAACCTTTCTTGCCCCTTATGGGCTCGGCCGCCTGCTTGATTTCCAGGGGATTGCCGCCGGTAGCGAAAACACCAATTTCTTTATCAGCCTGGAGCAGGGCGAGTTCGTCCTGACCCTGGTCGAGCGCGGCCCCGTGGCAGAAATGCCATTTTTTATCGAACTGCTCGACGTGCTCCACGACGCCGACCTGCCGGTGCCCTACGCCCTGCGTACCACCGACGGTATCGCTTTGCGCGAACTCAAGGGCAAACCCGCCTTGCTGCAACCGCGCCTGGCCGGCAAGCACATCACGCACGCCAACGCCCAGCATTGCGCCCAGGTCGGCGACCTGCTCGGCCACCTGCACCTGGCGACCCAGGGCGCCAAGGTCCTGGAGCGCAAGACCGATCGCGGGCTGGAGTGGATGCTCAGTGAAGGCGCGCAATTGATTTCCCATCTGAACGACGCACAACAGCGCCTGTTGCAGGACGCGTTGAACGAGATAGAAGCCCACAAGGCGCAGATTCTCGCCCTGCCACGCGCCAACGTTCATGCCGACCTGTTCCGCGACAACGCGATGTTCGAAGGCACGCACCTGACCGGCCTGATCGACTTCTACAACGCCTGCTCCGGGCCGATGCTGTATGACGTCGCCATCGCCTTGAATGACTGGTGTTCGAACGCCGACGGCGTGATTGATGGGCCGCGCGCCCGTGCGCTGCTGGGTGCTTATGCGGGGTTGCGGCCGTTTACCGCCAAGGAAGCCGAGCTATGGCCGACCATGTTGCGTGTGGCGTGCGTGCGGTTCTGGCTGTCGCGGCTGATCGCAGCCGAGTCGTTTGCCGGGCAGGATGTGCTTATTCACGACCCTGCCGAATTCGAGCATCGCCTGCTGCAGCGCCAACAGGTGGCTGTGCATCTGCCGTTCGCGCTCTAAAGACCTGCTCGCTCCAAATGTAGGAGCGAGCTCGCTCGCGAAAAACGTCAACGATAACGCGTGCTTTCTGAATGAACGCGGCGCCTGTGAGTTTTTCGCGAGCAAGCTCGCTCCTACAACAAGCCTTAACGCTTGCCCCACATTTAGAGTGACTCCAGGCATCCAGCCAGGTCGTTGCCCAATTTCTCCAGCACCTGCTCATACCCCTGCGCAGTGGCCGGGGTGTAGCCGCCCAGCGCATCCAGCTCTGCCAATTTAACCGGCAACCCGGCAACCAATGTTTCGGCCAATCGCGGCCGCAGCGGCGGCTCGCTGAACACGCACGTCTTGCCCACTTCCTGCAGCCGCGTACGCATCGCCGCCACATGCTGGGCGCCGGGCTGCACTTCGGCGGCTACGCTGAACACGCCGGTGTGCTTCAAGCCGTAAGCGTCTTCGAAGTAATCAAAGGCCTCGTGAAACACAAAGTAAGGCTTGCCTTCAACACCTGCCAGACGCTTCTTCAAGCGTATATCCAAAGCATCCAGGCGACCCGCAAAGGCTTTGGCGTTGCTCTGGTAACGCTCGGCGTTGGCCGGGTCGGCCGCACTGAGGTCAGCCGCCATGCGCGCCGCGATGACACGCGCGTTCACCGTCGACAACCACAAATGCGCATCAACGCTGCCGGGACGATGATCGTGATCATGCTCGTCGGCTTCGTCGGCATGGGAGTGGCTATCTTCGCCGAAACGGCGCAGTTTCATGCCTGGCAGGTCCTGCACGGCGACCGTCGCCGCGGTACGGCCTTTCAGCACGCGCGGCAGAAAAGTTTCCATGTCAGGCCCGATCCAGTACAGCAGGTCGACCGACTGCACGCGCCGTACGTCGGATGGACGCAAGGCGAAGTTATGCGGCGACGCACCCGGCGGCAACAACACCTCCGGAACGGCCACTCCGTCCTGCACAGCCGCGGCGATCAGTTGCAGCGGCTTGATGCTGGTCAGCACCTTGACGTCGGCCTGAGCGGCGCCAGCCACGAACAAACTGGTGACAAATACGACAAAAACGGGAAAAAGTCGGGACACGATGACCACTCAATGGCATAGGAACAGGTAACATAATAACGTCTCTATCAAATATCTGTCGCCGCTCATGCCTATAACACCGCTTGCCAGCCGTCCCCATGACCACTCTCACTGCGTTCACACCGCATTGTCGGAGGCCGACACCCTATGCGCGCAGAAGGGCTTGCGCCTGACCGCGCTGCGTCGACGCGTGCTGGAGCTGGTGTGGCAAAGCCACAAGCCGCTGGGCGCGTACGACATCCTTGGCGTGCTGAGCGAACAGGACGGCCGCCGCGCCGCGCCACCTACGGTTTACCGCGCGCTGGATTTCCTGCTGGAAAACGGTCTGGTGCACCGCATCGCCTCGCTCAACGCATTTGTCGGCTGCAACCACCCGGAGCACGCGCACCAGGGCCAGTTCCTGATTTGCCGCGAGTGCCACGCCGCCATCGAGCTTGAACAGAAAAGCATCAGTGATGCCATCGTCAAAAGCGCCGCCGGAGTCGGCTTCAGCGTCGAAGGGCAAACGGTCGAAGTGGTCGGCCTGTGCTCGGGCTGTCAGGGGGCTTGATGAGCAACCCGTTAATCCGCCTGGAGCAGGTCGGGGTCACGTTCGCCGGGCAACACGTGCTGGACAACATTGCGCTGAGCGTGGAGCCGGGGCAGATCGTGACCCTGATCGGCCCCAATGGCGCCGGCAAGACCACCCTGGTGCGCGCCGTGCTCGGCCTGCTCAAGCCCGACCGCGGCAGCGTATGGCGCAAGCCCCGGCTGCGCGTGGGCTATATGCCGCAGAAGCTGCACGTGGACCCCACGTTGCCGCTGTCGGTATTGCGCTTTCTGCGCCTGGTGCCCGGTGTAGACCGCGCCCGCGCCCAGGCGGCGCTCAAGGAAGTCGGCGCCGAACAGGTGATCGACAGCCCGGTGCAGAGCATCTCCGGCGGTGAAATGCAGCGCGTGCTGCTGGCCCGCGCCCTGCTGCGCGAGCCGGAGTTGCTGGTGCTCGATGAGCCGGTGCAAGGCGTCGACGTCGCCGGCCAGGCCGAGCTGTACAGCCTGATTACCCGTTTGCGCGATCGCCATGGCTGCGGCGTGCTGATGGTCTCCCACGACTTGCACCTGGTGATGAGCACCACCGATCAAGTGGTCTGCCTCAACCGTCACGTGTGCTGCTCCGGCCACCCGGAACAGGTCAGCGGCGACCCGGCGTTCGTCGAGCTGTTCGGTAAGAACGCGCAAAGTCTGGCGATCTATCACCACCATCACGACCACGCCCACGATCTGCATGGCGCCGTTGTCGATGACACTTCTACCCCCCACGTTCATGGAGATAGCTGCAAGCATGGCTGATTTTCTGCTCTACGCCCTGCTGGCAGGCTTGGCTCTGGCGTTGGTGGCGGGCCCGCTGGGCTCGTTCGTGGTCTGGCGGCGCATGGCGTACTTTGGCGACACCTTGTCCCATGCCGCACTGCTTGGCGTGGCCATGGGCTTCCTGCTCGACGTGAGCCCGACCATCGCCGTAACCGTCGGCTGCCTGCTGCTGGCGGTGTTACTGGTGACGCTGCAGCAGCGCCAGCCGCTGGCGTCCGACACGCTGCTGGGCATCCTGGCGCCGAGCACCCTGTCCCTGGGACTGGTGGTACTGAGCTTCATGCATGAAGTGCGCATCGACCTGATGGCCTACCTGTTTGGCGATCTGCTGGCGATCAGCCCTACCGATCTTGCGTGGATCCTCGGTGGCAGCGCGGCGGTGCTGGCGGTACTGGTGAGCCTGTGGCGCCCGCTGTTGGCAATCACCGTGCATGAGGAGCTTGCAACGGTCGAAGGTTTGCCCGTGCCGGCCCTGCGCCTGGCGCTGATGCTGTTGATCGCGGTGGTGATCGCTGTCGCGATGAAGATTGTCGGCGTATTGTTGATCACCTCGCTGCTGATCATTCCAGCCGCCGCCGCTCAGCGCCATGCCCGTTCGCCGGAGCAAATGGCCATCGGCGCCAGTCTGCTGGGCATGCTGGCAGTGTGTGGGGGCCTGGCCTTGTCATGGTTCAAAGACACGCCGGCCGGGCCGTCGATTGTGGTGTCGGCGGCCGCCCTGTTTCTGCTGAGTTTTGTCCTGCCCCGTCGAGGGGTGTAGACTTGCTCGCTTTTTGCGCAAATAGAGAGTCGCAGGAATGAAGCCGTTCACTTTCCGTTATCTGCTCCTTGCCGCATTTTCCCTGCTGCTGGGCGCCTGTCAAAGCACACCGCCCGCCGCCCCCGAAGCGCCGGACCCGCGCGCTGCGGCCATCGCGCAGCTGGAGCAAAACCTGGCCAGCAGCGAATTGGCCACGGCCGAAGACCAGCTCGCCACCTTGCAGGCCCAATCGCCCAATGACCCGGCGCTCGAGGCTTACCAGCGCCAGCTGGCCGAAGCCTACTTGCAGCGCAGCCAGATCGTGCTGCAAAAGGGTGACGTCAACGCCGCCGCCACGGCGCTAAGCCGTGCCCGCGCGCTGATGCCCAAGGCCCCGGCCCTGACCGGCGGCGTCAACAGCGCCATCAGTCATGCGCGCAAAGCCGAGCTGGATCAGGCCGAGGCCGCCCTGAAAGCGGCCGAAGCCAAGCCCGCCGCCAAGGTCATCGACCCGGCGGCGCCGAGCACCACCGTGGCGTTGAATTTGGCGGATGTCGAAGCCATGCGCCATCAGCTGGATGCCATCGCCACCGACGTGGTGAATTACCAGTGCGACGTCAGCATCCAGGTGCCACGCACCGAGGATTACCCGTGGCTGGCCACATTGCTGACCAAACGGGTGAAGCGAATTGATTCGGGGTATGACCTGAAGATTCACCGGCAGATTCTGAAGCACATTCCGGCGCAGGTTGTGCTGATTCCGCGTAAGGCGGACTAAAAGCATCGGGGGCAAGCCCCCTCCCACATTGGAATTCAGTTCAAATGTGGGAGGGGCGGTGCGACGATTCGACTTGCCCCCGATGACGATCTAACAAACAACCAACAAATTAAGCCGGAATAGCCTTAGCCTTCGGCTCCCGCTCCCATACCCGATGCTGAGCAATCGCGGCAAAGAACGCCTTGAACGCCTTGGCATCCGCCCCCACGATCAACCCCGCATCCGCTTCCAGCTTCAACAGGTCGAGCAATGGCTTCACGTCGCTGGCGACCGCAATGGCCTTCAGGTGCTTGTACGCTTCCAGCACGTAATGCAATGCCACGCCGTCGCCGCTCAGGGCCTTGACCGACTCCTTGCCGCCCGGGATAAACACCGCGTCAAACGCAATGGACGGCATGCCTTCCATCGACGCATCCACCGGCAGCGACTTGCCATCGGCCGTGGTCACAGGCGCCGACGTCGGCCCGAGCAGCTTGGCATGCGCACCTTCAGCCTCCAGGGCTGCCTTGAGTGCAGCAATCGCCGCACCGTCCACGCCGTTCGCCGCCAGAATTGCCACTTTGCGCGTCTTGATATCGCCCGACAGCAAGTTCACCTGGCTCAAGGCCGGCGATTCCTTCAACGAGGTCTCACGCACAGGCACCGTGCCTTTGGTCGGCGCCGGCAAGCCCAGGTTCTGCGCAACGCGCTTGGCCAGTTCCAGGTCGATGTTGGCCAGAATATCATTCACCTGGCGGGCACGAATATGCTCGCGCTCGACCTTGCCCAACTCGAAGCTGTAGGCGGCGATGATGTGCTCTTTCTCGTGATGGCTCATGCTGTTGAAGAACAGCGTGGCCTGGGAGAAGTGGTCGCCGAACGATTCGCTGCGCTCGCGCACTTTGTTGGCATCCACGCGCTCGTAGTAAGTCTCGAAGCCACCATCCGTAGGACCGGCAGGTGTTTCCTTCGGCCAGCCCCCATCGATGGAGTTGGGCTCATAAGCCGCACGCCCTTTATCGATCACGGTGCGATGCTGAGCGTCGCGCTGGCCGTTATGGAACGGCGCCACTGGGCGGTTGATCGGGATCTCATGGAAATTCGGGCCGCCGAGACGACTGATCTGGGTGTCCGTGTAGGAAAACAGACGACCTTGCAGCAGTGGGTCGTTGGTGAAGTCGATACCCGGCACGATATGGCCCGGGCAGAACGCAACCTGCTCGACCTCGGCAAAGAAGTTGTCCGGGTTACGGTTGAGCACCATCTTGCCCAGCGGCGTGATCGGTACCAGTTCCTCCGGGATGATCTTGGTCGGGTCGAGCAGGTCGAAGTCGAACTTATGCTCGTCTTCTTCTGCAACGATCTGAACACCCAGTTCCCACTCGGGGTAGTCGCCGCTTTCGATCGATTCCCACAGGTCGCGACGGTGGTAGTCGGTGTCTTTACCGGCCAGCTTTTGCGCTTCGTCCCATACCAGCGAGCAAGTGCCGACTTTTGGCCGCCAGTGAAACTTCACAAAGCTCGACTTGCCTTCGGTGTTGATCAAACGGAAGGTATGCACGCCAAAGCCCTGCATGGCACGCAGGCTTTTTGGAATGGCGCGGTCAGACATTGCCCACACCACCATATGCGCCGACTCGGGCACCAGCGAGACAAAATCCCAGAAGGTATCGTGCGCCGACCCGCCGGTAGGAATCTCGTTGTGCGGTTCGGGCTTAACGGCATGCACGAAGTCAGGAAACTTGATCGCATCCTGAATGAAGAACACCGGCATGTTGTTGCCCACCAGGTCGAAGTTGCCTTCCTCGGTGAAAAACTTCACGGCGAAACCGCGTACGTCACGCACGGTGTCACCGGAACCGCGCGGGCCCTGCACTGTGGAAAAACGCGCGAACACCGGGGTTTTATGCTCTGGAGTCCGTAGGAAACCGGCCTTGGTCAGCGCCGAATGGTCGCCGTAGCTCTGGAAATAGCCATGGGCGCCAGTACCACGGGCATGCACGATGCGCTCCGGAATACGCTCATGGTCAAAGTGCGTGATCTTTTCACGCATGATGAAGTCTTCCAGCAGCGACGGGCCACGCGCGCCGACCTTCAGGGTGTTCTGGTTGTCGGAGATCTTCACGCCCTGGTTGGTGCGCAGGGCCTGACCGGTCGCATCGGAACGGAATTCTTCCAGCGCCTGCAGTTTGGCGTTGGTATTGCCTCGGTCCAGGGTATCAGTGCCCGCGAGTTCACTCTTCGGCGGGGTGGCTGGCTTCTTGGTACTCATCAGTCAAAACTCCTTAGTCAAAGTGGCCAGAGCGGTCCCCGGCTCATTTGAGCGAAACCCCGGACACGGCACCCGGGAGATCGAATTGCTTAAGTAGTGACTGACAGGGTTTTGAGCCGTTCCTTTTTTATGACCTTTGGTCTCGTTATTGCCAAATCGCTGGATGGATGCGAAATAAATGCTAAGAAACGCTATACGGACAGGCTAAAATGCGCGCCCGGCTAACCGCTGATCCCTTTTCCATGCGCCCCACAAGGTTCGCTACGTGATCGAGTTTCAAAACGTCCATAAAACCTACCGCGTCGCCGGTAAGGATATTCCCGCCCTGCACCCCACCAGCCTGCGCGTCGAAAACGGCCAGGTGTTTGGCCTGATTGGCCACTCGGGTGCGGGAAAAAGTACCCTGCTGCGCCTGATTAACCGCCTCGAAGAACCCAGTGGCGGGAAGATCACGGTTGACGGTGAAGAAGTCACCGCGCTGGATGCCAACGGCCTGCGCCGTTTTCGCCAGCAGGTCGGGATGATCTTCCAGCACTTCAACCTGCTGGCGTCCAAGACCGTTGCAGACAACGTGGCGCTGCCGCTGACATTGGCCGGCGAATTGTCGCGCAAGGACATCGACCTGCGCGTGGCTGAACTGCTCGCCCGCGTGGGCCTGTCGGACCACGCCAGGAAGTACCCGGCGCAATTGTCCGGCGGCCAGAAACAGCGCGTCGGCATCGCCCGCGCCCTGGCCACCAAACCCAAGATCCTGCTGTGCGACGAGGCCACCAGCGCCCTCGACCCGCAGACCACCGCCTCGGTCCTGCAACTGTTGGCCGAGATCAACCGCGAACTCAAGCTGACCATCGTGTTGATCACCCATGAAATGGATGTGATTCGCCGCGTCTGCGACCAGGTGGCCGTGATGGACGCCGGCGTGATCGTCGAGCAAGGCTCGGTGGCCGACGTGTTCCTGCATCCAGAGCATCCGACCACCAAGCGCTTCGTCCAGGAAGCTGAACAGGTCGACGAAGGCGAGCAACGCGACGACTTCGCCCACGTGCCGGGCCGTATCGTGCGCCTGACCTTCCAGGGGGACGCGACCTACGCGCCATTGCTGGGTACCGTCGCCCGGGAAACGGGGGTGGACTACAGCATCCTCGCCGGTCGTATCGACCGCATCAAAGACATTCCCTACGGGCAATTGACCCTCGCCGTCACCGGCGGTGACATGGACGCCGCGTTTGCGCGCTTCACCGCCGCCGACGTTCATATGGAGGTGCTGCGCTAATGGACGTTTTCCTGAGTTTCTTTGCCAACATCGACTGGTCCGAAATCTGGCTCGCCACTGGCGATACCATGATCATGCTGTTCGGTTCGCTGCTCTTCACGGTCGTGCTCGGCCTGCCGTTGGGCGTACTGCTGTTTCTGACGAGCCCGCGCCAACTGTTCGAACAGAAGGGCCTATATGCGCTGCTGTCGCTGGTCGTGAACATCCTGCGCTCGCTGCCGTTCATTATCCTGCTGATCGTCATGATTCCGTTCACGGTGTTGATCACCGGGACATCGCTGGGTGTGGCAGGTGCGATTCCGCCGCTGGTCGTGGGCGCCACACCGTTCTTTGCGCGACTGGTGGAAACCGCCTTGCGTGAAGTCGACCGCGGCATCATCGAGGCCACTCAGTCGATGGGCGCAACGACGCGTCAGATCATCACCAACGCCCTGCTGCCCGAAGCCCGCCCCGGCATCTTTGCAGCGATTACGGTGACGGCGATTACACTGGTGTCCTACACGGCGATGGCCGGGGTAGTCGGTGCCGGTGGCCTGGGCGACCTGGCGATCCGCTTCGGTTACCAACGCTTCCAGACCGATGTAATGGTGGTCACCGTGGTAATGCTGTTGATCCTGGTGCAAATTCTGCAAACCGTCGGCGACAGGCTGGTGGTGCACTTTTCTCGAAAATAACGGCCATTGCCGGCCTTCTGCCGGCAGATGCCCGAACAAGGAGCTTGCTGGATGAAAAAACTACTGGTTGCTTTCGCCGCCGTTGCCGCGTTTTCCGCCCATGCCGAGACCATCACGGTCGCCGCATCGCCGGTGCCGCACGCGGAAATCCTCGAATTCGTGAAACCTGCGCTGGCCAAAGAAGGCGTAGACCTGCAGGTCAAAGTCTTCACCGACTATGTACAGCCGAACGTACAGGTGGCTGAAAAGCGCCTGGACGCCAACTTCTTCCAGCACCAGCCGTACCTGGATGAGTTCAACAAGGCCAAGGGCACTCACCTGGTGAGCGTCGGCGGCGTGCACCTGGAACCGCTGGGCGCGTACTCGAGCAAATACAAGAAGCTGGCCGACCTGCCTGACGGCGCCAACGTGGTGATCCCGAACGACGCCACCAACGGCGGCCGCGCCCTGTTGCTGCTGGCCAACAATGGCCTGATTACCCTGAAGGACCCGACCAACATCCTGTCGACCATCAAGGACATCACCGGTAACACCAAAAACCTGAAATTCCGCGAACTGGAAGCCGCCACCCTGCCGCGCGTACTGACCCAGGTCGACCTGGCGCTGATCAACACCAACTACGCGCTGGAAGCCAAGCTGGACCCGTCCAAGGACGCCCTGGTGATCGAAGGCAGCGACTCGCCTTACGTCAACATCCTGGTGACCCGCGAAGACAACAAGGATTCGGACGCCGTGAAGAAGCTGGTTGCAGCCCTGCACACGCCTGAAGTGAAGCAATTTATCGAAGAGAAGTACAAAGGCGCGATCAAGCCGGCGTTCTGATTCAAAGCGGACGCAGAGCGTAGGAACGATCTCCAACACACTGGAGATCAAAATGTGGGAGGGGGCTTGCCCCCGATAGCGGCGGGTCAGTCAACATCTTCATCGACTGACACCCTGCTATCGGTGGCAAGCCCCCTCCCACATTTGTATTGTGTTGTGCGTTATTTTCGCTGCAGCAACCCCGGCAGCTGCGCCACCAGCTTCTGGTTGTTCAACGGCGCACGGATGAACCCGCGCTGGGTGCCATCCGGGCCGATCAGCGCCAGGTTGCCGCTGTGGTCGACGGTGTAGTTCGGCTTGCTGGTGTCCGCAGGAATGAAGGGAATGCTCACGGCATTCGAGACCTTCTGCACCTCCTGCACATTGGTGCCGGTCAACCCCTGAAATTGCGGGTCGAAGTAGCCCAGGTACTGCTTGAGCTGGGTCGGGGTGTCGCGGTTCGGGTCGACGCTGACCAGGATCACTTGCAACTTGTCCACCGCCTCTTTGGGCAGTTCGCTCTTGATCTGGCGCAGTTGGGCGAGGGTGGTGGGGCAGATGTCCGGGCAGAAGGTGTAGCCGAAGAACAGCAGGCTCCACTTGCCTTTGAGCTCATTGACCAGCACCGGCTGGCCGTCCTGGTTGGTCATGCTCACCGCAGGCAGCTGGCGGCTTTGCGGCAGCAGGATAATGCCGGCGTCGATCAGCGCGGTCGGGTCGCCCTGGCCTTTGCCCGAGAGCACCTTGTTGACGGTCAGGCCCATGATCAATGCCACCAGGGCCACCAGAATGAAGACAGTTTTTTGAGTTCGAGTCATAGGTTCAACAGTAGGTAGTGGTCTACGAGCAGGGCGATAAACAGCAACAGCAGGTACCAGATAGAGTACTTGAAGGTGTTGACCGCCGCGTGCGGCTGGCTGCCACGGTACAGCACCCAGGCCCATTGCAGAAAGCGCCCGCCCAATACCGTCGCACAGGCCAGGTACAACAACCCGCTCATATGGATCACATAGGGCATCAGGCTCACCGCCAGCAGGGCGAAGGTGTAGAGCAGGATATGCACTTTGGTGTAATGCTCGCCGTGGGTGACCGGCAGCATCGGGATGTCGGCCTTGGCGTACTCCTCCTTGCGATGGATGGCCAGCGCCCAGAAGTGCGGCGGCGTCCAGGCGAAGATGATCAGCACCAGCAGCAACGGCTCGGCGCTGACATGCCCGGTCACGGCGACCCAGCCCAACAACGGCGGCGCGGCACCGGCCAGGCCACCGATGACGATGTTCTGCGGCGTTGCGCGCTTGAGAAACCCGGTATAGATCACCGCGTAGCCCAGCAACGACGCCAGGGTCAGCCAGGCCGCCAGAGGGTTGGTGAACGCCAGTAACAGCGCCAGGCCCGTCACCGCCAGCACCAACGCAAAGACCAGCGCCGCAACGGCCGAGACCCGCCCCTCGGCCAGTGGCCGTTTGTGAGTGCGCGCCATCAGCGCATCAATGCGCCGATCCACCACATGGTTGACCGCCGCCGCCGCGCCCGCACACAGGGCAATGCCCAGGTTGCCGAACACCAGCACCGTCCACGGCACCCCGGCGCGGGTGGCGAGGAACATGCCCACCAGCGAGGTGATCAGCATCAGCACCACCACTTTCGGCTTGGTCAGCTCCAGATAGTCACGCCAGACCGCCTGGCCGTGACGCGCGCCGGTCAGGGACGCCATGGCAACTCTCCTTTAAGGGTCATCAGGCCCGATGCCGGTTTTCGCGCAATGAACCGCCAGGTGATTGGGTGTGGGTAGCGCACCCGAACCAGGCTGGTGCGTGCGTGATAATTGACCAGCACCAGGGTCAGCAAGAGCGCTGCGCCCCCGGCGTTGTGCGCCACCGCCACCAGCAGCGGCAAGCCGAACGCCACATTGCTCAGGCCCAGGCTGATTTGCGCCGCCAGGGCGATCAACAGCAAGCCGGCCAGGCGCGTCATGCCCACCGCGCGCAACTGCCAGGCCAGGCCCAGCAGCACCAGCGTGACCAGCACCGCACCCACGCGATGGGTAAGATGAATCGCCGTGCGCGCATCGCTGTCCAACTGACCGCCCAGGTAATTGGGCCCGATATGCTGGGTCAGGTGAAAGCCATTGGCGAAGTCCGCCGCCGGCCACCATTGACCGTGACACGTCGGCAAATCTACACAGGCCACCGCCGCATAGTTGGCGCTGACCCAACCGCCCAAGGCAATCTGCCCGATCACCAGCACCAGCCCCGCCGTTGCCCAATATTGCAGGCGCCTGGGTACGATCAATGCGGGCAACACGCCGGACAGACGCAGGCTCAGCAGGAACAGGAGGCTCAAGGTGGCAAAGCCGCCCAGCAAGTGGCCCGTCACCACCTGCGGCCACAGTTTCAGCGTCACCGTCCACATGCCAAACGCCGCCTGGGCGCACACCACTATCAACACGAACAGCGGCAATTTCACCGGCTGGCCCGGGTCACGCCGGTGGCTCCAGGCCCGCGCCGCCAACAGCGCGATGAGGATGGCGAGGGTGCCGGCAAAGTAGCGATGGGTCATCTCGGCCCAGCCCTTGTCGGCCTCCACTGGCGTATCAGGAAAGTGCAGTTCGGCATGGGCCAGCTGGGCTGCGCTTTGCGGCACGCCGATAAAGCCATAGCACCCCGGCCAGTCCGGGCAACCAAGGCCGGCATGGGTCAGGCGGGTATAGGCACCGAGCAACACGACAATCAGCGCCAGCAAGGTGGCAAACAGCGCGAGGCGAAATCCAGGCTTGGCCATGACGATGCCCTTATCCGATGTTCGACAGTTTCAGCAGCAGGCGCAGGTCGTTGAGCAAGTCCTTGCCGTTGACCTTGGCGTCGTAGCGCAGCACCAGGTTGCCGTGGGGGTCGATGACCCACAGTTGCGCATCGCCAGGCGCGGCGGCGTTGCGGTTAAAGGTCGACAGGTCCAGTGAATAGCGCTGCAATTGCGGGTATTCGGCCTTGAGCCGGGTGTCGTAGTCGGTGCCGACCGGCTGCGCACTGGCCAGCGCGTGGCTGGCGCGGGACGCATCGCGACCCAGGCCGATCTGCAGCTGGCGCGCCAGGTACACGAGTTGCTGGCACTCGGCGGCGCAGCTGGCGGGCGCGGTGACCAGCAACTGCCAGCGATCCTCAGCGGCCTGCACGCCTATGTCTGCGCGGGTCTGACCGTTACCGATCAGTTCACCGTGATAACTGCGGCTGTCCGGCACCCAGAATTGCAGTTTGTACATAAAGGTCGCCAGCACCATCGGCCCCACCACCATCAGCAGGATCAGGATCAACTGCCAGCGGCCCTTACGCCGGTCCGGCGCTTCAAACACGTTGAGTGGATTCATGACGGCTCCCATGGTGCTTCTCCTTTGCGTTGTGCCATCCGAGGTAGAGGTAAAGCGCCAGCAGCGCCAGTGACATGGCAAACCACTGCACCGCATACCCCAGGTGTTTTTCCGGCCCCATGGCGACCACAGGCCAGTGGGTGTCGTACGTACCGGGGCCGGCTTCGGCGCGCAGTTCAAAGGCGAACCCATTGCGGCCCAACTCGGCCCACAGGGCGACGGGATGCAACGCGGTCAGCAGGCGCGGCCATTGCACCGTCGCGGGATCAACCTGCAACTGGAAGGTTTCGCCGGGAGCGACGTACACCCAGGCGACCAGATTCACCGGTTGACCCGGCGTGGCGAACGCCGGTGGCGTACGGCGATCCGGCCAGGGCAGCCAGCCGCGATTGAGCAGTACCCAAAGGCCGCTGGCCTGATCATGAAAGGGTTGCAGCAACTCGACACCGGCCTTGCCGTCGCGCATACGGTTGTCGAGCAACACACTGTGGTCGGCATCGAAGCTGCCACGCAGATGCACCCGGCGAAAGGCTGGATCGGCGCTCGTCTCAAGCTGCTCGCTGCCAATAGGCTCGGCGGCACGCCGCTCGGCGTAGGTGTCGACCAGCTGCTGTTTTTCCTGACCGCGCGACAGCTGCCAGAACCCCAGGCCAATCATCAACGGCAGCAGCATCAGCACCACCAACGTCGGTGCGATGCCGGGCCTGAAGCACTGCCGGGCACTGGCTATACTGGATTTCATTGCCCCTCCCCGTATGGCCCGGAGCCAGACCATGCTCAAAGCACTGATTGCCCTGATGCTGATCGCGACCGTTGCGAGCCTGTTCAGTGGCTTGTTCTTCCTGGTCAAGGACGAGGGTCGTTCCAACCGCCTCGTCACTGCCCTGACCGTACGTGTGGTGTTGGCCGCAATCACCGTGGGGCTGATCGCCTGGGGCTTTTTCAGCGGCCAGTTGGTCTCGCATGCGCCGTGGTAGAACGGCTCACAGCACATACACAAAGAAAAACAGCCCAATCCACACCACATCCACGAAGTGCCAATACCAACTGGCCGCTTCGAAACCGAACTGGTGCTCGGCATTGAAATGCCCCTTCAGGACGCGCATCAGCATCACAAACAGAATGATCGTGCCGATGGTCACGTGGGCGCCGTGAAACCCGGTGAGCATGAAGAAAGTCGCGCCGTACACGCCCGAACCCAGCGTCAGGCCCAGCTCTTTATAGGCGTGGATGTACTCCTCGGCCTGGAACCCGAGAAAGGCCAGGCCCAGCAGTACGGTGAGCGCCAGCCAGAGCTTCAGCGCACCGCGATGCCCTTTGCGCAGGGCATGGTGGGCAATGGTGATGGTCACGCTGGAGCTGACCAGCAGGATGGTGTTGACCAGCGGCAGGCCCCACGGGCTGATGGTGCCTTTGGGCGCCGGGTACAGCTTGGGGTCCGGGTTGTTCAGCAAAGGCCAGGCAAACTCGAAATTGGGCCACAACATATGCGCGATGCCCTTGGGCCCCTCGCCCGCCAACCATGGCCCCGACCAGGTGCGCACGTAAAACAGCGCGCCGAAGAACGCGATGAAGAACATCACTTCGGAAAAGATGAACCAGCTCATGCCCCAGCGAAACGAACGGTCCATTTGCGCACTGTACAAACCGGCGCGGCTCTCCTTGATCACTGCGCCGAACCAGCCGAACAGCATGTACGCCAGCAACAGGCCGCCAACGAAAAAGATCCAAGGGCCGTGGGATTCCGCGCGCAAGGCCTTGAGGTCGTTGAACCACACGGCCAGTCCATACACGGTCACCAACAGGCCAATCGTGGCAATTATCGGCCATTTGCTTTGCGCCGGTACGTAGTACGTATCATGAGTCGACATGTATTCGCTCTCCTGATTGAGCGGGCAAACAGTAGCTAGCCGCCGCTGCGGGCCGCTCCGGGCGGCTGGCGCGCGGTGATATCGAACAGCGTGTACGCCAGGGTCAAATGCTTCACATCCTTGGGCATCGCGCGATCGACGATAAAGCGCACCGGCATCTCGATACGTTCGCCCGGCTGCAGCACTTGCTGGGTGAAGCAAAAGCACTCGGTCTTGTGGAAGTACATCGCCGCTTCGGCCGGGGAAATGCTGGGCACTGCCTGGGCGGTCATCGGTTTGTCGGTGGGGTTGTAGGCCACAAACAGCATCTCGGTCACCGCGCCCGGATTGACCACGACTTCGTCGGCCTTGGCATGGAAATCCCAGACCATATCGATGGCGTTGGTGGACAAAAACTGCACCCGCACCTGACGCGATGGGTCGACGACCTGCTCGCCTTCGTATTGCCCGCCGGTCTTGCCGTTGATACCAAACGCCTTGCACATCACGTCGTAAATCGGCACCAGGGCAAAGCCGAAGGCGAACATGGCCAGCACCAGGATCAGCAGGCGTGTGACCAGGCGTTTGAGCGGCACGGAGTCAGCCATGACACCCACCCAAAGCGAACACAATCAATGTGGGAGAGGGCTTGCCCCCGATGGCGGTGTACCAGTCGACACTATCACTGGCTGTGACATAGCTATCGGGGGCAAGCCCCCTCCCACAGGGGATCACGAGCGTACTCATTTGACCTCCGGCGGCGTGGTGAAGGTGTGGTACGGCGCGGGCGAGGGCACGCTCCATTCCAACCCTTCGGCGCCATCCCACGGCTTGGCCGGTGCGGGAGGGCCGCCGCGGATGCACTTGATCACGATGAACAGGAAGAAAATCTGCGTGGCGCCGAACATGAAGGCGCCAATCGAGGACACCATGTTGAAGTCGGCGAACTGCAGGTTGTAGTCCGGCACCCGGCGCGGCATCCCGGCCAGGCCCACGAAGTGCATCGGGAAGAACGCCATGTTCATGCCCACGAAGGACAGCCAGAAGTGCAGCTTGCCGAGGGTTTCGTCATACATGTGGCCGGTCCATTTCGGCAGCCAGTAGTACGCCGAAGCGAAGATGCCGAAGATCGCGCCGGGTACCAGTACGTAATGGAAATGCGCCACCACAAAGTAGGTGTCGTGGTACTGGAAGTCCGCCGGCGCAATCGCCAGCATCAGCCCGGAAAAGCCGCCGATGGTGAACAGGATCACGAAGGCCACCGCGAACAGCATCGGCGTCTCGAAGGTCAACGAGCCCTGCCACATGGTGCTGACCCAGTTGAACACCTTGACCCCGGTAGGCACCGCAATCAGCAGGGTGGCGTACATGAAGAACAGCTCGCCCACCAACGGAATGCCGACCACGAACATGTGGTGCGCCCACACGATGAACGACAGGAACGCAATGCTGGCCGTGGCGTAGACCATCGAGGTGTAGCCAAACAACGGCTTGCGCGAGAAGGTCGGGATGATCGAGCTGACGGCGCCAAAGGCCGGCAGGATCATGATGTACACCTCGGGGTGGCCGAAGAACCAGAACACATGCTGGAACAGCACGGGATCACCACCACCCGCCGCACTGAAAAAGCTGGTGCCGAAGTGGATGTCCATCAGCATCATGGTCACGCAACCGGCCAACACGGGCATCACCGCAATCAGCAGGAACGCGGTGATCAGCCAGGTCCACACGAACAGCGGCATTTTCATCAGGGTCATGCCCGGTGCGCGCAAGTTGAGGATGGTTGCGACCACGTTGATCGCGCCCATGATCGAACTGATGCCCATCAGGTGAATGGCGAAGATGAAGAACGTCACGCTTTCCGGCGCATAGGTGGTGGAGAGCGGGGCGTAGAAAGTCCAGCCGAAATTCGGCCCGCCGCCGGGGCTGAACAGGGTCGACACCAGCAGCAGGAACGCCGCCGGCAGCAGCCAGAAGCTGAAGTTGTTCATGCGCGGCAGGGCCATGTCCGGCGCGCCGATCATCAGCGGGATCATCCAGTTGGCCAGGCCGACAAAGGCCGGCATCACCGCGCCAAACACCATGATCAGGCCATGCATGGTGGTCATCTGGTTGAAGAACGCCGGCTCCACGATCTGCAGGCCGGGCTGGAACAGTTCGGCGCGGATCACCATGGCGAACGAACCGCCCAGCAGGAACATGGTGAAGGCGAACCACAGGTACATCGTGCCGATGTCCTTGTGATTAGTGGTCAGCACCCAGCGCATCAACCCTTTGGCGGGGCCGTGGGCGTGGTCGGCGTGACCATGGTCATCGATCACAGTGCTCATGGCCGTTCTCCTGCAAGCGAGTAAGCGGGGCGATTCAGTGCATGTGCAATGAAGGTAGTCATTTGCTTTGCGCCTGTTTCAGAGCCAGCACGTCTTTGGGCGTGACCATGTCGCCTTTGTTATTGCCCCAGGCATTGCGCTCGTAGGTCACGACAGCGGCGATATCGACTTCCGAAAGTTGCTTGCCGAAGGCCGCCATCGCGGTGCCGGGTTTGCCGTGATAGACAATGTTCAGGTGATCGGCGGCCGGGCCGGTGGCGATTTTCGAGCCCTTGAGCGCCGGGAACATCGGCGGCAGGCCCTGGCCTTCGGCCTGGTGACAGGCCACACAGGTGGTGTGGTAGACCTTGTCGCCGCGCGCGACCAACTCTTCCAGCGTCCACTCCTTGGAGGTCAGCTCCTTGAGCTTGACCGCCTCTTGTTTGCGCTCACCGAGCCAGGTGTCGTAGTCAGCCTTGGATTTGACTTCGACCACAATGGGCATGAACCCATGGTCCTTGCCGCATAACTCGGCGCACTGGCCGCGATAGATGCCGGGCTTCTCGACACGGGTCCAGGCCTCGTTGACGAAGCCGGGGATGGCGTCACGCTTGACGGCAAAGGCCGGCACCCACCAGGAGTGGATCACGTCGGCGGCGGTCACCAGAAAGCGCACCTTGGCGCCCACCGGCAACACCAGCGGCTGGTCGACTTCCAACAGGTAATGTTCGCCCTTGGTGGCCTGGTTATGGATCTGTTCGGCGGGCGTGGCCAGGTTGCTGAAGAACTCCACATCCTGGCCCAGGTATTTGTAATGCCACTTCCACTGATAGCCGGTGACCTGGATATCGATATCCGACTCACTGCTGTCGTAGATGTTGATCAGGGTCTTGGTCGCTGGAATGGCCATGGCCACCAGGATCAGCAATGGCACCACGGTCCAAAGAATTTCTACGGTGGTGCTCTCATGGAATTTGGCCGCTACCTGGCCCGTGGACCGGCGATGCAGAATCATCGACCAGAACATCGCGCCAAACACGACGATGCCGATCACCACACAAATCCAGAAAATGGTCATGTGCAGGTCAAACACAGCGTGACTGACTTCAGTGGCCCCTGGCGCCATATTCGTTGTCCAGGCCGCGTGGGCCTGGCCGAATACCGACCACAACAGTAAGCCCATCCAAACGTGTGGATGTCGCGTCATTGCGGGTTCCCCTTTATGTTTCTTGTTATCCCGCCGGTTTGCACCTGCGGCCAAGGGAGCGGCTTCCAGACTGCTTACAACCGCCAAGCCTTGCCTGCTTCTGCAGTTGGGCGTCATCAGCTAATTGCGTACAAATCCGAGTATAGACAGCCGTAGCGACCCCGCAATGTGTAGGGGCAAATGAGTGAAAACAGACGGACCGGGGCCCAATGCAATGGGCGGCAGAATCGTTTATCCGGCCAAGGCTGGTATTTCGATATAACGTCTACGTATAACCATGAAATAATTATGACAAATGCGTCTTAGGCGCTCGTATAAACGAGCTACCTTATCCTCTCCCTTTTCCTACACCTGCATGACTGGAGCCTTCATGAACACCGCCGCATTGCGCGAGCAGATTTCCCGTGCCCATCAACACGAAGCCACGACGGGCCAGCTTGCCCGGCAACTGGAAAAACAATTGCCGCACCTGCATTCGGCCATTTCCCTGGCTGACGGTGATCGCAACATTGTCATGACCCGCTTTGTCACCGCCTACATCGACCTTGTCCCCGAGTTGCTCGACGCTGCCAATGACGTGGCACGCGAAGCCGGGATCGAAAGCCAGATAAAGCCCGTGCTGAAGATCGCCGAGCATTTCTTCCTGCAGCCGCCGGCGATTCTGGCCGGCCACGAAGGCCTGGACGGCCTGCTGGACGAGGCCTACCTGGCCCATCGTCTGGTGGAAGAGGTCAACGATCTGTACATCAAGCATTTCGGCCAGCCGCTGATTCCGGCCGATACCACCGTCGCCAACCTGATTGCCCATCAATTGATCGGTGAAGGTTTCGCCAACCAGCTGGATGAAGCCGTGCACCTGGCGGTGGATGAGATGCTTAATGAGGAGAGCTTTGCGCTGGAGTCGGTCGAGGCTTATCGCGAAACGCTCAAAAGCCCGAACACAGAAGCCGCGTGGAAGCGCTGGCCATGCCTGTCGCGCCAGTTGGGCGTTGAGCTGGCACTGGATCAGCCTGCCTGAATCTCGAGTCCGATAAAACTCCAATGTGGGAGGGGGCTTGCCCCCGATAGCAGTGTGTCAGCCAAAGAGATTTCGACTGGTCCACCGCTATCGGGGGCAAGCCCCCTCCCACATTTTTTATCCGGTTTCGTCAGGTATCAGGTAGTAGACGGCGCAGAGCCAATCCCCACCGTTGTCCTTACCCGACCTTCCAACCGACGCTTCAAGCCACGCGCTTCGATCACCAGCTTCGAGCCCTTGGCCGCATTGGCCCGTCCCCATTCCTCCAGCAACTCCAGGCAGGAATGGTCGATATAGCTCAGGTTATTGAGCGGCACATGCACGGTGGTTCCGGTCGGTACGGTCGACAGCACCTGCGTCAACGCCGGTACTTTGAGGAACGTCGCCGCGCCGGTCAGGCGCAACTCCATCTCACCGTCCTGAGGCAAATCGACCAGGCTGATTTTCAGCCGTGATGCCTTGAAGGCCAGCTTGACCAGCGTCAGCCCGAAGCCCACCAGCACCCCCGTCAGCAGGTCGGTGAAGATGATCGCCAACGCCGTGGCGGCATAGGTGAACATCGGCATCCGGCCATAACGTCCCAAGGCCTTGAACGCCTTCACGTCCACCAGCTTGATCCCGGTATACACCAGCACGCCGGCCAGGCTCGCCACCGGGATGCTTTGCAGCACACTCGACAGCAACAGCACGAAGCCCAGCAACCACACGCCATGGAACATCGCCGACAACCGCGTGGTGGCGCCCGCCTGGACGTTGGCCGAACTGCGCACAATCACACCGGTCATCGGCAACGCACCGACCAATCCGCACAGCATGTTGCCCACGCCCTGGGCGGACAATTCCTTATCGAAATCCGAGCGCTGCCCGCTGTGCATGCGGTCGACCGCTGCGGCGGACAGCAGCGTTTCGGCACTGGCGATAAACGCGACGGCAAATGCGGCGATCAGCAGTTGCGGGTCAGCCAGGTTGAGCAGGTCGCTGGGGCGCAACCAATCGATGGCATCGGACAGGTTCTCCGGTACTTCCACACGCTTGACCTGCAATGCCAGCACCAGGCTGGTCACCGTCGCCAGGCCCACGCCCAGCAGAGCGCCTGGCACAAAGCGCAGTTTTTGCGGCCGGAATTTATCCCACAGGTACATCACCAGCATGGTCGACAAACCGAGCAGGCCCGCCTGCCAGCCGAGCCCGCCGCCGAGGGTGGGAATCGCTTCGACCAAGGCGGCCGGAAAGCCCGCCAGGTTATCCAACCCCGACGGTTTGGGCGCACCGTCGAGCATCACATGGATCTGCGACAGCACGATCAATACGCCGATCCCCGCCAGCATGCCGTATACCACCGCCGGCGCCGTCACGCGGAACCAGCAGCCCAGGCGCAGACGCCCGGCCACCAATTGCAGGAAACCCGCCAGCAGCAGGATAGGTCCCAGCATCATCATGCCGTGCTGGCGCACCAACTCGAACACCAACACCGCCAAGCCCGCTGCCGGGCCACTGACTTGCAGCGGAGACCCCGCCAACCAGCCCACCACCAGACCACCGATGATACCGGTGATCAAGCCCTTGGCCGGCGGCATGCCGGACGCGATTGCAATCCCCATGCACAAGGGCAGGGCGACCAGGAACACCACCACGGAGGCAAGCAGCTCCCGCGGCAGAACAGCTTTTAATTGAGCAGCACGCATGATGACTCTCCCGAGGCATTCGCCGGGCGCGGTAAAGCCTGGCTGCATCCATGGCAGCCACCGCATTACCCGGCAGGGAAGTGTGTTAGAAGCGCGCTTTAGGCGTCGCGGATGGAATCGGGCCTTCGCCGCCCAACGGTCGGAACGCCGACTGATCCGCATCGTAGGCCCGGATTTCGCTGGTCTCGATGTTGTAGATCCAGCCATGAATAAACAATTGGCCATTGGCCATGCGCGAAGCCACGGAAGGGTGGGTGCGCAAGTGCTGCAACTGGGCGATGACGTTTTCTTCGGTCAGTACCTTCATGCTCTCGCCTTCATTGGCGCAGTCGCAGTTGTCGTGGACCATCGTCTTGGCGACCTCGGCATGACGCAACCAGGCCTTGACCGTCGGCATCTTCTCGAGGCTGTCGGGATTGAGCACCGCGCGCATGGCGCCGCAATCGGAATGCCCGCACACGATGATGTGCTGTACGCCAAGGGCGAGTACCGCGTACTCGATGGCCGTGGAAACACCGCCGTTCATCTGGCCATAAGGAGGGACCACGTTACCCACGTTGCGGGTCACGAACAGGTCGCCGGGCGAACTTTGGGTAATCAACTCGGGCACGATGCGCGAGTCGGCGCAGGTAATGAACATCGCGCGCGGGCTCTGGGCCGTGGCGAGTTTCTTGAAGAGTTCTTCCTGCTGGGGGAAGACGTCGTGATGAAAATGCAAAAAACCGTCGACGATGTGCTGCAGCGCTGCATCGGCGGTTTCCGCCACTTGAGGGGCTGAAGCCGACGCAGCCAACGGCTGTTTATCCTTATCACTCATGATTCAACCTCTTGATCAATGCAGGGGAAGTGTTCAAGTCAGTTCGACGCTCGGGCGGTGAAATAGTTGGGAAACTCCACCGACCAGGGCGCCGACTCATTAATCACTCGTCGAACAAGGTACCCGTCGAAACTTAACTCAAACTGAATGAACCGCTCTAGATCGAGGGTTTCAGTGATATTAAAACGCGACTATTCCTACGGTAGTTTCCCATTTGTCTTCTTCCTACAACAATGCCATTTGCCTGCCCGGTGGGCAAAATGCGGTGCAATCGAGATTGAAGCCTTCCCGGCGATTGAGCCCCAGGCGTTTGATCGCCTTGCTGAAACGCTGTGCCAGCAGATCGGCAAACGGGCCCTCACCGCGCATGCGCACCCCGAAGCGGCTGTCATACACCTCGCCACCACGCACCTGACGCACAAGGCTCATCACATGCGCCGCGCGCTGCGGGTAATGCGCCGCCAGCCACTCCTCGAACAGCGGCGCCACCTCGAGCGGCAGGCGCAGCATCATGTACGCGGCACTTTGCGCACCGGCGGCATGGGCCTCGATGAGCAGGCTTTCCAACTCGCTGTCGTTGATCATCGGAATCATCGGCGAGCACAGCACGCCGACCGGAATACCCGCCTCCCGCATCACCCGTATCGCCCGCAACCGCGCCTTGGGTGCCGCCGCACGCGGCTCCAGGATGCGCTTGAGCTCATCGTCGAGGCTGGTGAGGCTGATCATCACCGCCACAAGCCGTTGGCGGGCCAGTTCGGCGAGCAGGTCCAGGTCGCGCAGGATCAATGAGCCCTTGGTGATGATAGTCACCGGGTGCCGATAGCGCAGCAGCACTTCGAGGGTTTGCCGGGTGATCCTGTATTCACGCTCGATAGGCTGGTACGGGTCGGTGTTGGAGCCCAGGTTGATCGGCGCGCACACATATCCCGGCTTCGAGAGTTGCTGCTCCAGCACGTCGGCGGCATTGCTCTTGGCGATCAACCGGGTTTCGAAATCCAGCCCCGGTGACATGTCCCAGTAGGCATGGCTGGGCCGTGCATAGCAGTAGATGCAGCCATGTTCGCAGCCGCGATAGGGGTTGATGGAGCGATCGAACGGCAAGTCCGGCGAGTTATTGCGGGTGATGATGGTCTTGGCCGTTTCGATACGCACTTCGGTGCCCTGGGTGGGCGGCACTTCCTGGAACCAGCCGTCGTCCTCGGCCACGCTGACGGTGGGGGCGAAACGGTTGTGCAGGTTGGTGGCCGTGCCCCGGCCACGGGGTGGCAGTGCAGTGGTCATGAAAACGCCTCGATACTGTTTTTATATACAGTATCGAGGCGCGCGCTATCTGACCAGTGCCGTTTGGCGGTCAGTGCTTTTGCGTGACCTGCCCCAGATCGTCACCCGAGGTGGTGCGCATATCGCTCTTGCGCAGGTCGGCCACGTCGCTTGCGCTCACGGGTGCGCCCTGATTGCCCCAGCTGCCGCGGATGAAACTGACCACATCCGCCACTTCTTGGTCCGACAAGCGCCAGGCGAATGCCGGCATGGTGAAGGTCGATGGCGCAGCGTGGGTGGCGGGCAAGGTGCCGCCGTTCAGCACGATGTTGATCAACGACGTGGCATCCGCCGTCTGCAGCACCGGGTTGCCCGCGAGCGCCGGGAACACCCGGGTATAGCCATGCCCATCGGTACGGTGGCAGGCCGCGCAGTTGTCGATGTACACCGAGGCGCCCGGCTTGCTGTCATCCCCTTTCCAGAGCGCCTGGGCCACTTGTTGGTCGTACTGGTGCGGCTGGTCATTGGGGTCCACCGCCGGCAGGCTCTTGAGGTAACGGGCGATAGCGGTCAGGTCGTCCTGGGACATGTATTGCATGCTGTGGACCACCACATCGCTCATGCCGCCGAACACCGCGCTGCGATCACTGCGACCGGTCTTGAGAAATTGCACCAGTTGCTCTTCGCTCCAGCTGCCGAGGCCGTCCTTGTGGTCGCCGCGCAGGCTTTTCGCAATCCAGCCTTCCAGCGGCGCGCTGCCGGACAGGAATGCACTGCCGTCGGCGGCGCTCAGGGCTTTTTCCTGCATGGTCAGGGCGCGCGGTGTATGGCACGCACCGCAATGGCCGAGGCCTTCGACCAGGTAGGCGCCACGACTGACCACCGGATCGGCGGTGGTCGGTACCTGATGCTCCTCGACCGATGGCGCGAACATCCAGCGCCATGCCGCCAGGGGCCAGCGCATGCTCAACGGCCAGGGAATATCACTGTCCCGGTTCTGCTGGGCGACCGGCTCGACGCCTTTCATGAAGTAGGTATATAGCGCCTGCATATCGCTGTCGCTGACGCGTGCGTAAGACGGGTAGGGCATTGCCGGGTAAAGCGTACTACCGCTCTTGGCGACGCCATGGCGCACGGCCTTGTCGAAGTCTTCGAAGCTGTAGTCACCCAGGCCGGTCTTGTCCGGTGTGATGTTGGTGGAGTAAATCACGCCAATGGGGGTTTCCATCGGCAGGCCGCCGGCGAATGGCTTGCCGCCCTTGGCGGTGTGGCAAGCCACACAATCACCGGCGCGGGCCAGGTATTCACCTTGCTTGATCAGGTCGGTTTCAGCCGCACTGACCGAGCAACTGCTCAGCAGCGCCAGAGAGGCGATAACGAGTGCTTTCATGGTCATCGCTCCTTATGCCTGAACCAGCGGGCCGGGGTTTTTCAGGTACTGCTCGCGGATTGCCCGAGCCGACCAATAGGTCAAAGCTGCCACCAGACCGGTAGGGTTGTAGCCCAAACCTTGTGGGAAAGCAGACGCCCCCGGGACAAACACGTTGTGTACATCCCAGCTCTGCAGGTAGCGGTTCAACGCGCTGGTTTTCGGGTCGGTGCCCATGATCGCGCCACCGTTGAGGTGCGTGGTCTGGTACGACGCGGTATTGAAATGCTCGCCGACTTTTTTGCCCAACACGGCGATGGCCTTGGGATTCATGGCCTGGGCGACCTTGCCCATTTTTTCCATCATGAAGCGGTTCATCTTGATGTCGTTTTCCTGCCAGTCGAAGGTCATTCGCAACAGCGGCAGGCCGTAGGCATCGCGGTAAACCGGGTCCAGATCCAGGTAATTGCTGCGGTAGGACTGATGCGCACCGTGGGAATCCATCGACACCTGGTGGGTGTAGTAATCGGCGGTGGCACGCTTCCACGCGCTGCCCCAGGCCGGCGTGCCCGGCGGGTTGGAAGTGCCGGCAATCGGCCGGCTGCCCGCCTGGTTGACCCACATCGGCGAGCCGCCCACGAAGCCGTGGGGGCCGTGGTCGAAGTTGTCGGCGTTGAAGTCGTCGATGGCCACGCCATTGCCGCCCGCGCCGATAAAGTTGTTGGTGTGGGTGTCCTTGTCGAAGAACGCCTTGATGGTGCCCATGTTCTGGTAGGCAAAGTTCCTGCCGACCACGCCTTCATTGGTAATCGGGTCGTAAGGCTTGCCGATGCCCGACAGCAGCATCAGGCGCACGTTGTGGAACTGGAATGCGCCGAGGATCACCAGGTCCGCCGGTTGTTCGCACTCGCGACCCTGGCCGTCGACATAGCTCACACCGGTGGCTTTCTTCCCGGTGCTGTCGAGGTTGACCTTGAGCACGTGGGAGTTGGGCCGCAACTCGAAATTCGGCACCTGGCGCAACGCCGGCAGGATGTTCACGTTCGGCGACGCCTTGGAGTACATGTAGCACACGTAGCCACTGCAGAAGCCGCAGAAGTTGCACGGCCCCATCTGCGCGCCGTAAGGGTTGGTGTAGGGCCCGGAGGTATTGGCCGACGGCAGGTTGTAGGGTTTGTAACCCACATCAGCAGCCGCTTTCTGAAACAACTGCGCGGAGACCGTGTTTTTCTGCGCCTCCAGCGGGAAGGGGTTGGAGCGATCCGGTGCATAGGGGTTGCCGCCGCGACCTTCACCGACCAATTGACCCTTGACGGTCCAGGCCTGGCCGGAAGTGCCAAAGACTTTTTCCGCGTAGTCGAAAAACGGCTCCAGTTCTTCGTAGCTGACGCCGAAGTCCTGGATGGTCATGTCCTTGGGAATGAAGTGCTTCCCATAGCGTTCTTCGTAGTGGCTGCGCATGCGCAACTCGATGGGGTCGACGCGAAAATGCACGCCCGACCAGTGCAGGCCTGCACCGCCGACGCCGTTACCCGGCAAGAAGGCGCCGAGCTGACGGTTGGGCAGGGCGACGTCATTCACACTATGGCGAATGGTCACGGTTTCTTTGGAAATGTCCTGGAAGAGCTTTTTACGCACGCTGTAGGTCAATTCGTCGATGACCTGGGGATAGTTGCCGTCCGGGTAGGTGTCCTGCATCGGGCCGCGCTCCAGCGCTACCACGTTGAGGCCGGCCTCGGTCAGTTCCTTGGCCATGATCGCACCGGTCCAGCCGAAGCCCACGATCACCGCGTCCACTTTCTTCATGATGGTCGCCACGCTCATGCCCTCTCGCCGCGAATGGAAACAGCCGGGAAGGGGTATTGCTCGTTGCGCTCCACCCAATCCATGAAATCGGCGCGGGCGCCGGGGAAACCGATCATGGTCCAGCCGACCATGCCTTTGTTGCCACCGTGGATGGGGTCGCAGAAGAAGCCTTCCTTGGTGTTCTGCAACAGCAGGTTGAAGAACATCTTTGGCGGCACTGCCGCGAAGTGAGCGCTCACTTCACTGCCACCCGCCTCAAGGCGGCGCAACATGTCGTCTCGGGTAGCGCTGTCTTGCGCAGCAAAAGCTTTACCGTTGAACGCCTTCGACCAGGCATCCGTCGCGGCGATACCCAGGCGATAGATCTCCTTGGGCACCAATTTGCTCTGCCAGCCCATCTCCGGCGCGGCGTCGGCATTGAAGGGGCCTTGCATGAACCACAGCGCGCCACTGGCGTACGGGGTGTTCATCTGACGGTCGATGTATTCCGGCGCACCGGCTTCCAGAGCGCCTGGGCCCTGGGCATCGGCGGGAATCAAACGCTCGACGGCGGCGTTGATAAACGCCCATTCCTCGGCGGTGAAATAAGTCGGTTCATACGCCTTGTCACTGGGAGCCGGCTGGACTGGCGCGGCCTGGACAGGCTCGGGCGTGGCCATCAGCATCGAACCGCCAAGGCCGGTACTGGCAACCGTGACCACCGGGATCAAGGTCAAGGATTTGCGCAAAAAATCACGCCGGGGGTTGTCTTGATCTTGATCAGACATGGGTGCACCTCATCATGTGGTCACGGGTATATCAGCCGCTTCTGGGAGCAGCGTGAAGGTTTGCCAACGAGTGGGATCCAAAGACAGAACACTTTCGCAAACAATATTTACAAATGATAGCAGGCTAAGAATTGGGAAGAATCTCTTCAATAACAAAAACAGCGGATCAGATCTGATGATTCACAATTCTTTGACGAGCACCTCACGCCCCATTCACCCCGTGCGTACGACTCTGGACATCATCCACATTGCCCAATTCGGTTACGTTAAAAATGTTCAAGATTCGACTGTTGCCGGCCTTCGGCTTGGCACTGATGGCCCTGATCACTGCCGTTAATGTCCACGCCGATAGCACCACCTCTTCCATTCGCTCGCCTGAGTGGGCCCAGCCAGTGGGTGATCAATACAATCTGCACCAGATGACGCCCACGCTCTATCGCAGCGCGTTGCCAGACAGTGATGCAGTGCCCGTGCTGGAAAAACTGAAGATTGGCACGGTGATCAACTTTTTGCCGGAGTCCGATTCGGCTTGGCTGAAGTCAGCGGATATAAAGCAGGTGCAAATTATTTATCGTACCAACCATGTCGACGATTCCGATGTGCTGGCGGCACTGCGAGCGATTCAAGAGGCTCAGGCCAACGGCTCGGTGTTGATGCATTGCAAACACGGCTCTGACCGCACCGGGCTGATGGCCGCGATGTATCGGGTAGTGATTCAGGGATGGAGCAAGGAAGACGCACTCAACGAGATGACTCTGGGCGGCTATGGCAGCAGTAACGGCTTCAAGGATGGCGTTCGTTACATGATGAAAGCCGATATCGACAAGTTGCGCACAGCCTTGGCGAATGGCGATTGCAGCACCAGCGCGTTTGCGCTGTGCTCGATGAAAGATTGGATCACCACAACGGGCAAGGAAGATAAAGAATTGTAGGAGCGCGCTCGCTCGCGAAAAACTCGATTACGCCACGTTTATCCGGGAAACACGCGTTATCGTTAACGTTTTTCGCGAGCAAGCTCGCTCCTACAGTTAAGTGCCGCTTTAGTCTTTTTTCAGCTTCGGGTTAGGAAAGAACTGCACCGCTTGCACCTTCGGGTCCGCCGGCGCTTTCAACGCCGAGGTATTGACCCGCGTGCCCAACTCCCTGGGCACTGACAGCCCCTGATCATTGAGCGTATCGGTATAGCCGCAGGCCACACATTCGCGGTGCGGCACATTGTCCTCGGTCCACATCTTCAGCTTGTCCGGCTCGCTGCACGCCGGGCAGACCGCCCCGGCGATAAATTGCTTTTTGGTAATCACAGGCCCTTCACTCATGCTGCCGCGTCCTCACTCAGGCCGCTGTGGCGCAAGAGTGCGTCAATCGACGGCGCCCGTCCGCGGAAGTCGACGAACAACACCATCGGTTCCTGGGAACCGCCCCGTGCGAGGATCGCTTCCCGAAAGGCGCGGCCGGTCTGGGCATTGAGCACGCCGTCTTCTTCGAACTTGGAGAAGGCATCCGCCGAGAGCACTTCGGCCCACTTGTAGCTGTAGTAACCCGCCGCATAACCGCCGGCGAAGATATGCGCAAAGCTATTGGGGAAACGATTGTAGGCCGGCGGACGCATCACCGAGACTTCATCGCGCACACCGTCGAGCACCTGCGCCACACTGCGACCGTCGCCGTGGGTGGCGTGCAGTTCGAAGTCGAACAGCGAGAACTCCAGCTGGCGCACCATCATCAGGCCGGACTGGAAATTCTTCGCCGCGAGCATTTTTTCCAGCAGGTCCTGGGGCAGCGGTTCACCGGTTTCGTAGTGACCGGAAATCAGCGCCAGGCCTTCAGGCTCCCAGCACCAGTTCTCCATGAACTGGCTCGGCAACTCCACCGCATCCCAGGCCACGCCATTGATACCGGATACGCCGGCGTGTTCAACGCGGGTCAGCAGGTGGTGCAGGCCATGACCGAACTCGTGGAACAGGGTGGTGACTTCATCGTGAGTCAGCAGGGCAGGCTTGCCACTGTCGGCCGGGGTGAAGTTGCACACCAGGTTGGCCACCGGGCTTTGCAGGACGCCATCAATGGTGCGGCGACGGTCGCGGGCGCCGTCCATCCAGGCACCGCCACGCTTGTTGGCGCGGGCATACAAATCAAAGAAGAAGCGGCCGACGTGCTGGCCGTTTTCCTTGATCTCGAACAGGCGCACGTCCGGGTGCCAGGCGTCGAAACCTTTCTGTTCGGCGATTTCAATGCCGTACAGGCGCTGCACAATGGCGAACAGGCCGCCCAATACCTTGTCGATCGGGAAGTAGGCGCGCAAGGCTTCCTGGGACACGCTGTAGCGCTGCTCGCGCAGTTTTTCGCCGTAGAAACCGCTGTCCCAGCTTTGCAGATCAGGGCAACCCTGTTCAGCGGCGTAGGCTTTGAGCTGCTGCAGGTCCTGGGTGGCGAACGGCTTGCTGCGCCGGGCCAGGTCGCGCAGGAAACTCAACACCTGATCGCTCGACTCGGCCATTTTGGTGGCCAGGCTCAGTTCGGCGAACGACGCGTAGCCCAGCAATTGAGCCAGTTCCTGACGCAAGTCGAGGATCTGTTCCATCACCGGACCGTTATCGTTCTGACCGGCATTCGGGCCCTGGTCCGACGCGCGTGTGCAGTAGGCCGCGTAGACTTCTTCACGCAGGGCACGGTCCTGGGCGTAGGTCATTACCGCGTAATAGCTGGGAAATTCGAGGGTGATCAGCCAGCCATCCAGACCTTTGGCCTGTGCGGCGGCGGCCATTTGCGCCTTGGCCGAATCGGTCAGGCCGGCGAGGGTGGCCTGGTCGGTGACGTGTTTGGTCCAGGCCTGGGTGGCGTCCAGCAACTGGTTGGAGAATTTGCTGCCCAGCTCCGACAGCTTGCTTTGCACGTCGGCGTAGCGCTTCTGCTGCTCGGGCGGCAAATCGATACCCGACAGGCGGAAGTCGCGCAGGGCGTGTTCCAGGATGGTTTTTTGCGCCACATCGAAACCGGCGGCTTCGGGGCTGTTGGCCAGGGCTTCGAAGGCCTGGAACAGTTCACGGTTCTGCCCCATCTCGGTGGAGTAGGCGCTCAATGCCGGCAGGCAAGCCTCATAGGCTTCGCGCAACTCGGCGCTGTTACACACGGCGTTGAGGTGGCTGACCGGGCTCCAGGCCGCGCCCAGGCGATCATTAAGCTCGTCCATGGCCAGGACCAGGCCCGCCCATGTCGGATTTTTGCCCTGGCTTTGCAGGATGTCTGCGATCGCTGCACGGTTGTCGGCCAGGATCTGTTCGATGGCCGGCTGGACATGCTCGGCACGGATCGCCGAGAACGGCGGCAGGTCGTAGGGCTGCAGAAGAGGGTTGTTCGCGCTCACGGTTGGCACCTTGGCTGAAGAAACAGATAAGACAAAGATGGGGCCATCTTAATTACAATCAACACCCACCGCAGCTATCAGTACAACAGAGAGAGGCTATCGTGACCCTTCGCACCTATCAGAATCACACGCCAACCCTGGGCACCGGGGCGTTTGTCGATGTTTCGGCGGTGGTGATCGGCGATGTCGAAATCGGCGCCGACAGCTCGGTCTGGCCATTGACGGTGATTCGCGGCGACATGCACCGCATCCGTATCGGTGCGCGCACCAGCGTGCAGGACGGCTGTGTGCTGCACATCACCCACGCCGGCCCGTTCAACCCGGACGGTTTCCCGCTGTTGATCGGTGACGACGTGACCATCGCCCATAAAGTCATGCTGCATGGCTGCACCGTGGGCAGCCGCATCCTGATCGGCATGGGCAGCATCGTCATGGACGGCGCCGTGGTGGAGGATGACGTGATCATCGGGGCCGGCAGCCTGGTGCCGCCGGGCAAGAAACTCGACAGCGGCTTTTTGTATGTCGGCAGTCCGGTTAAACAGGTCCGCCCGTTGACCGACAAGGAGCGTGCCTTTTTCACCTACAGCGCGGCGAACTACGTGAAGCTAAAAGACCTGCACATCGCGCAAGGATTCGACCAATGACCCTGCACCACCAGACCGTGCTGTTCGACCTGGACGGCACCCTCACCGACCCGCGCGAGGGCATTACCCGTTCGATCCAGTACGCCCTCGGCAAACTGGGCATCGACGAGCCGGACCTGACCCGGCTCGAACACTTCATCGGCCCGCCGTTGCTGCAAGCGTTCATGCAGTTCTATGGCTTCGACGAGGCCAAAGCCTGGGAAGCGGTGAATTTCTATCGCGAGCGCTTCAAGGTCACGGGGCTGTATGAAAACCAGGTATTCGACGGCGTGATGCCATTGCTCGAAGAACTGAACAGCCAGGGCCGCCAACTGTATGTGGCGACCTCCAAGCCGTGGGAATTCGCCCGTGAGATCGCGCGGCATTTCGACTTTGCCAAGCACTTCAAGGTGATTTACGGCAGCGAGCTGGATGGCACACGCACCAACAAGGTCGAGCTGATCGCCCACCTGATGCGTGAAGAAGGGCTGGACCCGGAAACCACCTTGATGATCGGTGATCGCAAGCATGACCTGATCGGCGCGCGCAGCAATGGGCTCGACTCGGTGGCAGTGGGTTATGGGTTTGGCAGCTTTGAAGAGCTGAATGCCGAAGCGCCGACCTGGCATTTTGAGACGTTGGCAGAAATGCATCAGGCGTTTTTGCGGCGGACTTGAGGCCGACCAGGATGTTGGATCAGATCGAGTACATATCCATTCTTTAGGTAACGGCAACTTAGGGTTCCGCCCTGACGGCGGCTCACTTTTGAAAAGCGCAAAAGTAAGCAAAACGCTCTTGCCCCA